>DASRDL010000200.1:0-5947 GCA_035652635.1 Hyphomicrobiaceae bacterium
CCAGAAGAGGTTCTGCAGCGAGACGGCGACCGAAAGCCCGAGGGCGAGGTTGGAGAAGAGCGAGCTCAGTTCCATGACAGGCCCCCCAGGCTCGGGGGCCAGACCGGGATCGGCATGCGCAGGCCGTAGATGAACATGCCGACGCCCAGGGCGATCATCAGCACACAAAACACGGCGTACTCGCGCCAGCGCGTCTCCGGCGTGCCGAGCGCCGCGAGCGTCATCGACAGCAGCATGGCGACCACGAGCCCGAGCCTGTCGACGCTGAGAGCGAACGCGACCGTGGCGAGCGTGATCATGACGATGGGCCGCCATGCCCAGCGGGTCAGGCCCGGACCGTCGGCGAACAGGGCCTTGATGCCGAGGAGGGCGCCGGTGCCGACCAGGCACCAGGAGAGGATATGGGGCAGCACGCCCGTCCCCGGCCGCTGCGCCGATCCGACCGGATAGTCGGCACCGATCCATAGCGCCGCCACTCCTATGGCGACGAACAGCAGGCCGGTTGCAAAATCTTGCGTGCC
This sequence comes from Hyphomicrobiaceae bacterium, assembly GCA_035652635.1. GTDB lineage: Bacteria > Pseudomonadota > Alphaproteobacteria > Rhizobiales > Hyphomicrobiaceae > AWTP1-13. Next base: position 522 of record DASRDL010000200.1, read on the forward strand.
CTTGACGCGCATTCTCGGCGTTCCCCCGGTTGATTGCGGCCCAACTCTATAGGGAATGATCGCACGCGTGTAGGCACCCCTGTAGCCCGCGCAGGGGGCGGCGGCTTGGTGCCGCAGCCCGCAAAGATGCGCTCACCCGCGGCGGTAGGGGTAGCAACGCGCCGGGTCGAGCGTGAGTCCGTAGTGCTGGGCGAGCCTGGCGATGGCGGCGCCGTGCTCCGGGTAGGGGTCGCTGTTGGCGACGCCGACGATGATCGGCCGGAAGGAGCGCTCGTCCTGGCCGGCGGGGGGCAGCATAGCGGTCGCCAGCGCGTTGCCCTCGCTGTCGCGCAACGTGAGGAAGATCGGCATCACGCGCTGCACGTGCGCCTTGAGGCCGATGTTCTGCTCGAAGTAGCGGCCCGACTTGGGCGGCACGTAGCTGGCGGCGGCGTGCTCGTAGGCCTGGCGGAAATACTTCTCCACGGCATGATTCATGGCCCGGGATTCGAGAGCGGCCTCGCCTTCCGTCTCGATCCGAAACCAGGTCTTGGGAGGTGCATCGCAAACGTACTGCATCACTCGATCCTGCGATGGGTGTTGGGCGTCCTGGTTTGTGAGCTAACGCTCCTGTTGTGGCACAAATTCCCTTCACTGGCGACCCCACCGGCGAGCGCCTCGGGCGCGAACGTGACCGTGGCAGGGCGCAGGCCGCGCAGGTGGCGGGCTGCTGACACGGTGGGGCCGGGTTGCTAAAGGTGAGCGGGGAAGAGTCTTCGAGGGCCAGCATGCAGCGCCGGCCGGCCGCATTTCTCGATCGCGACGGGGTGCTCAACCGCGACGTGGGCTATGTGCACACCCCCGACATGATCGAGTGGGTGCCCGGCGCCATGGCCGCCGTCCGCCACCTCAACGAGGCCGGCTACTACACCTTCGTCGTCACCAACCAGGCCGGCGTCGCCCACGGCTACTACGGCGAGGCCGACATCCATGCCCTGCACGCGTGGATGAGCGCCGAGCTCGGCCGGGCGGGGGCACGCATCGATGCCTTCTTCCATTGCCCCTATCACCCGGAGGGCACGGTGGAGGCCTACCGGCGCGTCTCCGAGGACAGGAAGCCCGCGCCCGGCATGCTCCTGCGCGCACGCCGGGAATGGCCGATCGACTGGGGCCGCAGCTTTCTCGTCGGCGACCGGGACAGCGACATCGCCGCCGCGGCGGCTGCCGGCATCCCTGGCCACAGGTTCGAGGGCGGCGATCTGCTGGCCTTCCTGCTGGCAACCGTGCTGGCGCCCTCGCCGTCGCCCTAGGGGGCACGCTCGATTTTGTGCGCGGCCGCGGAAACGGGGCGTGGTCGTGCCGGAAGGCGAGATCGGAAGTCCTGTGCCCTTTGCGAGCCTCAACGGGCGTCCGGCTCTAGCCGGCCCTGGCCGCCGGTCTTGACGGTGGGACCATGAGTGTGGAAGGCCGATGGGGGGCGAAGATCGAAAAGCCCCTGCAAGCCGGTTGTCGACCATGTGCCCGAGGCCATATCGCACGATGGCGGCAGTTCTAGCGCTGCTCGTCGGCACGCTGGCGGCGGGACCGGTGCGCGCGGAGGAGGTCGTCGAGGTGCCCACTCGACCGGGGCAGGTCGTCAGGGCGCTCCTCATTGCACCGCCGTCAGCCAAAGGCGCGGTGATCCTGCTCGCCGGCGGCCACGGCAACTTGCGGCTGTCGAGAGACGGCGCGATCGGCTGGGGGCGGCGCAACCTGCTCGTGCGCTCGCGCGGCCTGTTTGCCGACGCGGGCTATGTGACGCTCGTGCCCGACATGGCAGCCGACCTCGAGGGAACTCCTCTCTATCGCGCAACGCTTGCGCACGCCCAAGACATCGGCTTTCTGGTGCGGCACCTTCGCTCCATGGCCGGCTCGGTCTATCTCGTCGGCATCAGCCGCGCGGCGCTCTCGGTCGCCAAGGCGGCGTCCCGTCTTGCCGGTGCTGCGGCCCCCGATGCCATCGTCATCGCATCCGGCCAGCTCATGCACGTCGACAGGTCGCAACCCTCTGTCGAGACCGACATCCCGCAGATCGCGAGAATCCGGCAGCCGACGCTGCTCGTCGCCCACCGGCAGGACGTGTGCGCCTACAGCATGCCGTCCTCGGCGGCCGGGTTCCGCGCGCTTCTTACGGGTGCGCAACGCGCAGATGTGGCCGTCCTCTCGGGCGGACTGAGCGGGGACGGCGAGCCCTGCGGACCCGACTCGGCTCATGGCTTCCTGGGCATGGACGGCGAGGTGGTGGATGCGATCACTCGCTGGCTCGAGGCGCTGCCGCCGCGCTGAGCGCCGGCGTCATTTGCGGCGGGCCGTGAACGTGCCGGTGCAGCGCCCCTCGTAAGTGCCGCGACCGCTGTTTCCGCTCAGGGTGCCGGTGAAGTAGTTGGCCTTGCCCGGGAACCTCACCTGGCCAGAGGGCGATACCGAGCCTTTGCCTCCCGGCCCATGCACGACCCCGCCGGCGATGATCACGGAAAAGACGCTGCCTCCGGGACCGCATCGCTCGGTGATCGTGCGGGTGAACGTCCAGGCGCCGTCGAAGCTGGCAACCGGAGGCCTGGGCAGCGGCTCCTTTACCGGCGGCGGCACAGCGGCAGTTTTCTCCCTCTCCGCCTCGGCCGGCACGGCCCGTTCTTCCGCAGGCTTGCGCTCCTCGGCCTTGCGCTCCTCCGTCCTCGGCGGCGGCTCGGCGGCCGGTGCTGCGCCTCCATCCCGCTCGGCGCTTCGCTGCTCGGTCGGACCAGCCCCAACGCTTTGGGATTGATCGCTTTGGGCCGGGTCGCCTTGGGACGGCGCGCCGGATGGGGAACCGGCGACCGCGGCGTCCGGCCCGGCCGGCGGCGGCAGCGACGTGTCTGCGGCGATCCTGGCGGCCGACGACGGCGTGGGCGTGCCCGGCCTCCCCACGTCGGCGTATTGGTAGACACCGTAGCCGCCTGCCAGCAGCACCGCGATTGCCGCCGCGATGCCGGTTGCCAGCACCAAGCCGGCCGAGCGGCGGCCGGCATCCGGCACCGCCCGTGCCGCATCCGACGCGGCCACGGCGGGCTGCCCGAGGAGCAGAGGCCGCAGCTCGGCGACCGACTGGGGGCGCTCCTTGTAGGGCACCTTGAGGCACGCATCGATCGCGGCAAGGAAACTCGCCCGGTACCTGCCCTTGCTGGCGACAGCGGCGGGCAGCATGCGGTCGTCGGCCGCCCGCAGCGTCGCCTCCTGCGGCGGCACCCCCGCCACCGCCCGGTACAGCGTGGCGGCGAAGGCATACAAGTCCGACCATGGGCCCTGCAGACGGCTGTCGAGGGCGTACTGTTCGTGAGGCGAGAAGCCGGCCTTGGTGATGCGCGTGATGGAGCGGCTCATCTGTGCCACCGACTGGCGCGCGGCGCCGAAGTCGAGCAGGACCGGAGTGCCGTCCGGGCGCACGAGGATATTGTCGGGGGCGATGTCCCGGTGCAGCAGGCTCTGGGCATGCAGGAGCTCGAGGGCATCGAGCAGGGGGGGCGCGATCCGGTCCAGCTCGGCCTGCGACGGAGGGCGGCCGAGCCCGGCCGCCCACGCCTCGAAGCTCCCGCCATGCTCGTAGTCCATGACCATGTAGGCGGTGCCGTGCGCCTCGAAGACGCGCGTGACGCGCACGATGCTCGGGTGGCGGAAACGGGCGAGCGTCTGCGCTTCGTTGAGAAAGCTGGTGCGGCCCCACTCGAAAGTGCCGCGCACCCGCTCCGATCGCGGGTGCACGCTCATCTGGGAATCGCGGCTGCCGAAGTCGGCGGGGTAGTATTCCTTGATGGCGACCTTGGTTTTCAGGTGCATGTCCTCGGCGAGGTAGGTGATGCCGAAGCCGCCCGATCCGATGACACGCTCGATACAGTAAGTCCCGTCGAGAATGGCGTTCTCGGGCAGGGTTACTCGGTTGTCCACGCGGCGGGCCCTCGCGGTTCGATGCAGCGTCGACGGCGGGAACCCGAGCCGGCGCCTGCGGAGGTTGCGTCCGTTCTTGCCAATTGCATTCGTGGATAGAGAAATTGTGGCATTGGCGCCAAGGCGAAAATCGAAAGCCTGCGCCCACGAACGGCACGTGCTGTCAGCAGTTCCGGCCTTCGGCCGGTCCCTGGCAGTTGCCAAGCAGAGCGCCGGCGGGCGAGACCGCCGCCGGTTCACCGGGCACGGCCCGCCAGGCCTCTGCTCTCACTCCAGCCCGCGACGGCTGTCGAGTGCGGTCGTCTGAACCGTATCGGCCGCGGCCGCCTCCACCAGCACCTTGCAGGCCGCCTTGTAGTCCGGCGGGTCGGCGCTGGCGTAGCGGTAGAAGCTGTCGTAGCTGTCCTCCGGGACCGTGACATTGCCTGTCTGCGGAATCTCGACCCACACGAACTCGCGGTTCCACTTGCGGTCGACGAACGGCTCCAGGGTGCAGGACTTGCATTCCTGCACAGGCGCTGCTGCGGCCTCGAAGCGGTAGCCGGCACCGGACGGCATGGAGATGCGCTCGACCTCGCCGGTCTCACCCGCCGCCGCCTCCTGCAGCACCTGGCAGGCCTGCGGATAGTTGGGCGGATTGGCGCCCGCGAACGTGAAGAAGCGGTCGTAATAGGCGTCCGGCACGGTGACGTTGCCGATGTCAGGCAGCTTGACCCAGGAGTAGCTCTGGTTCCAGCGGCGCTCCACGAACCGGTCCCAGCGGCAGGCGGGGCATTCCTGCTTGGCGGGCGCGGACGCGCGGTAGCGGTAGGTGGCCTGAGCCGGCATGCTGATGCGCACCACCTCCTCTTCCTCGAGCGCAGCCTCGTCGAGAATGTAGAGGCAGTCGTCGTAGATGGGATCGTCCACGTCCATGCAGGTGTAGAAGCGGTCGTAGTAGAGCGCCGGAATCGTCAGGTAGCCGATGCCGGCTACCGCCACCCAGAAGAACGCGCTCTTCCAGGGCCGCTGGATGAACGGCGCGAAATGATGGTGGTACTTCTTGTGCGGGAAGTGGGCGAGCTTGAGCTTGGGCTGGATGTTCTTCGGCACCGGCAGCTTGCCCTTGAGCAGGCCTTTGCTGGCCACCGGCTTGTAGTGCGGCAGCGCCTTGAGGTTCACCGTTCCCTTGCCGAGCGTTGCCTTCTTCACGAAGCTCTTCGCCGGCAGCTTGGTGATCGTCTTAGTCGGCACCTTGGTGATGGTCTTCGACCGGAGCTTGCCGATCGTCTTCGGCGTCTTGACGATCGCCTTCTTCGTGAACGTGGGCTTCATCTTCAAAGTGCGCGGCACGCTGCGCGCCGGCGCCTTGAACGACTTGGGATTGAACTGCGCGTCGGCGGGCGCCGCATCGAACAGCGAAAGGGCAACGGCAGCAGCCGCAGCCACGGTCGCCAGAGCCATCGTACGCATGCTGGTCGCTCCTTCCCTTCAGCCGCAAAGGGAGG
>DASRDL010000201.1:0-2302 GCA_035652635.1 Hyphomicrobiaceae bacterium
CGGCTGGACGCAGGTGGCCGAGTACGACGGCTGGCCCAACGGCCTCAAGATCGCGCGCGACGGCCGCATCCTCATCACCGACTACAAGCTGGGCCTGATGCAGCTCGACCCCGGCAGCGGCGGCGTCTCGCCCGTCTACACGCACATCCGCAGCGAGAGCTTCAAGGGCCTCAACGATCTCGTCATTGCAGCCAACGGCGATGTCTACTTCACCGACCAGGGCCAGACCGGCATGCAGGACCCGACGGGGCGCGTCTTCCGCCTCACTGCCGATGGCCGGCTCGAGCGCCTGATCGACACCTGCCCGAGCCCCAACGGCATCGCCCTCGATCCCACCGAAGGCTGGGTCTACGTGGCGTTGACGCGGGCCTGCCAGATCTGGCGCATGCCGCTGACGCGCGACGGCGTCACGGGCAAGGTCAACGTGTTCGCGCACACGCCGGGCGGCATGAGCGGCCCCGACGGGGTGGCCGTCGATGCGGAAGGCGGCGTGGCCTTCGCCAACCCCGGCCACGGCTGCATCTGGCTGCTCGACCGCCACGGCGTGCCCAAGTTCCGCATCGACAGCTGCGCCGGCCGCACCATCACCAATCTCGCCTACGACCCCGCCGACCCGCACCGCCTCGTGTTCACCGACAGCGATACGGGCCAGGTGCTGGAGGCGCGTGTGCCCGTGCGCGGCCACCTGCTGGCATCGCACAGGTGAAGAAAACCTCGCGAACCGACACGTCCGCGCGTCCATCGAGCGAGCATCCCGGCGTCATCCCGGCGACGCGAGCGGCCGGCAGGTCGCTTGCGGGACCGGGCCGGGACCCAGTCGACCTTGTCGCTCTTTCCGGCCGTGATGACGATGCTTCGTTCGGAGCGCCAGCGGACACGTGCCTGGATCCCGGCCTTGCTCCCCTCGCAAGGCTTGGCTTGCGAGCGGCGCCGGGATGACGTCGTCCTTGCGGCCGTCTCCTCCTACTCCGCCGCCTTCACCCGCACCTTGGCCATGGCCTCCTCCACCGAGGGGCGGTCGATGGAGAACATCGTCTCAGGGGTGACGACGGCATAGTCCATGTAGCCGAGGCGGCCGATGGGGCGCATGGCGCCCGTGTCGACGATGCCGTCCTTGATGAAGCGGTCGTCGATGTGGACGCCGACCACCTGGCCGAACACCACCCAGTTGCGCGGCTCGCCGCCGGGGTGCAGCGGCGGCAGCTCGACGGTCTTCCAGAACTTGCACTCGAGCGCAGCCGGGCTCTCCTTCACGCGCGGCGCCTTGACCAGCGTGCCCGGCACGGCGGTCAGCTCGCCGATCGGGAACTCATCGACGCCGTAGGGCACGGAGGCCGAGGTCATGTTCATGTTGTGGCGCAGGTCCCAGGTGGAGAGCGAGCAGGTGAACTCGCCCGTCTCCTCCACGTTCCTGAGCGAGTCCTTGCGGCCCGAGGAGCTGAACATGACGAAGTGCGGCTTCTCGCCCACGGCGTTGAAGAAGCTGTAGGGGCCGATATTGCAGATGCCGTCGCGGCTGACGGTGGAGATCCAGCCGATCGGGCGGGGGCCCACGATGGCCTTGAACGGGTCGTGCTTGAGGCCGTGCCTGTTCTCGATCGTCTCGTAAAACACGTGGGCGTCTCCTTGAGATGGCGGCCGGCGCCTCAGCCGGTCCAGCGGGTCACGATCCTGGCGAGGTCGGGGCGGTCGCGATCGGGCTGTCGCTCCCGGGCGGTGCCGATGTAGACGAACCCGGCCAAGCGCTCGTTGTCGGCGAGCCCCAGCCTCGCACGCACCGCCGGACTGTAGGAGTACCACTCCGTGATCCAGCACGTGCCGAAGCCCAGCGCGTTGGCGGCGAGGCACATGTTGAAGCATACCGCCCCGCAGGAGAGCACCTGCTCCCACTCGGGCGCGGCCGGGTTGGGCGTCACGCGCGAGATCACCGCCACCACCGTGGGCGCCCGCATGAGTCGCGTGCGCTCGGTTTCGAGCCGGGCCGCCGACGGCCTCTCCTTCTCCTCGGCCGCGCAGGCGTCGCTGAGCACGCGTCCGAACGCCGCGCGCGCCTCGCCCTCGAAAACAACGAAGCGCCACGGCTCGAGCTTCTTGTGGTCGGGCACACGCGCCGCCGCCGTCAGGATGCGCTGCAACTGGTCCGGGCTCGGCCCCGGCTCGGCCAGCATGGCCGGCTTGACCGAGCGGCGCTGCAAGAGAAACTCTAGGGTTTCCTGGCTCATGCTGGCATCCTGGCGTCCAGGCGGGGCCTCGTGTCGGCCCAAGACTCCCGCTAGAGCGTAGTCCCCGACTACAATGCCGG
>DASRDL010000202.1:0-2254 GCA_035652635.1 Hyphomicrobiaceae bacterium
CAGCATGACCGGGGCCTGCCGCAACTGCCGCAGCGCCGCCACCTTGATGAGGTCGGCGGCGATCTCGCGGATGCGCTGCTTGAGGCGCGCCTTGCGCGTCTGCCAGGCGACGCCGCCGAGCCGGTCGAGTTGCACGGCCCCTTCGGCCGAGCCGTAGCGCGAGAGCAGCTCGATGTTCTCCACCGGCAGGTAGAGCTTCGCCCCGTCGGCGTAGGCGATCTCCAGGCAATCGTGGGCCTCGCCCAGGGCGGTGATGGTGGTGAGCCCGTCGAAGCGGCCGATGCCGTGGTCGGCGTGCACCACGAAGTCGCCCACACCGAGGCTGGTCGCCTCCGTAATCACGTCGGAGGCGCGCCGCGCCTTGCGTCTGGGCCGCACCAGCCGGTCGCCCAGGATGTCCTGCTCGCCGATGACGGCCAGCTCGGGCGTCTCGAAGCCCTGCTCGAGGCCGAGCACGGCGAAGGCCGTCGCCCCCACCGGCAGCGCCAGGGCTTCCGAGAAGCTCTCGACCTTGCGGATGTCGGCGAGCTCGTGCTCGGCGAGCAGGGTGGCGAGCCGCTCGCGTGCGCCCTGGCTGAAGGCGGTGACGATCACCCGCCGGCCCTGCGCCTGCAGCGCGCGCACGTGCGCCACCGCGGCGTCGAACACGTTGGCGCCCTGACCGGTGCGCTCCAGTGCGAAATTGCGTCCGACGCGGCCGCCGAACGAGCGCACACGCTCGCCCTCGCTGTCGCGCTTCGCGCTCGCCGGCATTGCCGGGGAGGATTCCTCCTCGAAGGGCGTCATGCGGCGCAGAGTGCGTTGTGCCAGGCGCTCGCCCCACTCCTCGCGGGTGAGGAACATGGCCCCCGGCGGCACCGGCTTGTAGGGCGCCGCGCCGAAGGAGAGCGTCTCGAGGCCCTTTACGCGCGCCTCGTAGTGGTCGGCGATCAGCGCCAGCCGCTCGCTTACCGCCTGCTCGGCCAGGTGGTCGAAGCTGACGGGAGCGTCGCCCACGTAGTCGAACAACGTCTCCAGCCTGTCGTGGAACAGCGGCAGCCAGTGCTCCATGCCGGGATAGCGCTGGCCGGCGCTGACGGCCTCGTAGAGCGCATCCTCCCCCGTCGCCGGCCCGAACATCTCCACGTAGCCGCGGCGGAAGCGCTTCTCGGCCGTCTCACCGAAGGCCACCTCGCTCACCGGCATGAGGGTGAGCTTCTGCACCAGCTTGCCCGTGCGCTGCGTCTCCGGGTCGAACGCCTTCATGTGCTCCAGCGTGTCGCCGAAGAAGTCGAGGCGCACGGGGCTCGACCGCCCCGGCGGGTAGAGGTCGAGGATGCCGCCGCGCACCGCGAACTCGCCGGGCTCCATGACCGTGCCGGTGCGGCGATAGCCGGCAAGGCCCAGCCGCCGGGTGAGGTCGCCCATGTCGATGCGCTGGCCGGGGGCAATGTTCTTGAGCGAGCGGCGGATGAACTCGCGCGGGGCCACGCGCTGCAGGATGGCGTTGACGGTGGCGAGGACGACGGTCGGCCCCTTGCGCTGGGCAGCCGCCAGCCGGGCGAGGGCCGAGACGCGCATCGCCACGATCTCGGCGTTGGGGCCGATGCGGTCGTAGGGCACCGTGTCCCAGGCCGGGAACTGGACCACGCGCAGCCTGGGGGCGAAAAAGGCGAGCCCGTCCGTCAGCGCCTCGAGCCGGCGGTCGTCGCGGGCGACGTGCAGCAAGAGCGGCGGCTCCTCGCCTGCCGCCTCCTCGACGAGGCGCGCCAGCGCCAGCGGCGCCAGCCCGTCGGGCACGCCGCTCAGCGTCTCGTTCATGGCGCGCCCCGCCCTGCGGTGTCATCCCGGAATTCGCGAAGCCAATATCCGGGACCCAGGGGCGCCGTGATCGCCCTGCAGCCCCTGGCTCCCGGCTCTGCGCGCGGGCGCACTCGAGCCGGGATGACAGCTGGCGTCCGGTTGCAGTCGATTCGCCTCATGGCGCGGCATCAAGCCCGTGAAACGCACGCATCGCGGAGATGAGGTCGGCGTACTCGCCGCCGGGCCTCTGCTCCGGGTGCATGAACATGTCGTGCAGGTCGGGGTCGGGAAGCAGCACCATGCGCTCGAACAGGCGCAGGCGCTCTTCGCCCATGGCCGGCACCGCGGCTTGCGCGAAGCGGCCGAGCACCCAATCCAACTCCTTGGTGCCGCGGTGGCACGCGCGATACACGGCGCGCCGGCGGCGCGTTTCGACGTCGTCGGTCATCGGCTTCGGCTTTGATAACCGGGC
>DASRDL010000203.1:0-3214 GCA_035652635.1 Hyphomicrobiaceae bacterium
GACCGAGAAGGAGCTGGCCGACGCCAAGAGCTACCTCACCGGCTCGTTCGCACTGCGCTTCGACAGCAACGCCAAGATCGCCAACCAGCTCCTGTGGTTCTGGCAGGAGGAGCTCGGCATCGACTACGTCGACCGCCGCAATGCCGAGATCGAAGCGGTGACCCTGGAGGACGTGAAGCGCGCGGCGAGCCGCATGTTCGGCGCCAAGGACCTCATCGTCACCATCGTCGGCAAGCCCCAGGGCCTCGCCGCGGTGCCGGGCAAGCGCGGGTGATGTCCGGCTGGCGCGGCTCCGCGTGCGCCGGCCGAAGATAGCAGCGAACGGCGCATGAGACTGGACGGGTGCAGCTCCGTGCCGCGCCGCCCACCTTGTCTGTGACAAATCGGTGTCGGTTGCGCTACGCTGGCGTGACAACCCCGCCATCGGCGAATTTCCGGGCAGGCCCGGAGACGGTGCGGGGCCTGGGGGAAAGCGGGCGGGCCGAGGTGTGACGACGAGCCTGGACGCACCAGCGCTGCAACTGACCGTGCACCGGCGCATTTTCGTGCTGATCACGGTGGTGGTGGCGTCAACGGCTTTCAATGCCGCGACCTTCTCCGTGGTCGCCGTGCTGCCGCAGGTGCAGGGGTCGCTGTCCGCCACCCAGGACGAGGTCGCCTGGGCCGTCACGTTCTACATACTGGCCACCGCCGTCACGATGCCGATGACCGGCTGGCTGGTCAACAACTTCGGCCGCGGCCGCGTGCAGTTCTGGAGCCTCGCCGGCTTCGCCGTCTCCACGCTCCTGTGCGGGCTCGCCCAGTCGCTCGAAGCGCTCGTGCTGTGGCGCCTCCTGCAGGGCGCCACCGGGGCGCCGATCCAGCCGCTCGGCCAGACCATTCTGCTCGATGTCTTCCCGCGCCAGCAGCACGGACTCGTCATCTCCATCTTCGGCACGACCAATACGATCGGGCCGGTGATCGGTCCGGTGCTGGCGGGCTACCTTGCCGAGGCCTACGGCTGGCGCTGGGCCTTCTTCATGATCCTGCCCGTGGCGGTGACGGCCTGCATCGCGGCGCGCTTCGCCCTGCCCGAGGACGCTCGGCGGCGCAGCATCTCGCTCGACTGGATCGGCTTCCTGTCGCTGTCCGGCGCGATTGCCGCCACGCAGCTGCTGCTCTCGCGCGGCGAGCGGCTCGACTGGTTCGGCTCGACCGAGATCATCGTCGAGACCTTCATCGCTGCGCTCTCCTTCTACATCTTCGTGGCCCACAGCCTGACGTCCCGCAAGCCCTATCTCAATCCGGGCCTGCTGCTCGACCGCAACTACGTCATCGGCGTCTTTCTCATCATCATCTTCGGCATGCTCAATTTCTCGCCGATGGTGCTGTTGCCGCCGATGATGCAGTACCAGCTGGGCTTTCCCGACGGCCTGATCGGCTTCGTCATCAGCTGGCGCGGCGCCGGCGTCATGAGCGGCTCGCTCGCCTCGATCTACCTGCACCGCCGCGATCCGCGCGTCGGCATGGTCGCCGGCTTCGGCCTGCAGATCGTGTCCGGCCTCTGGCTCATGAGCCTCAATCTCAATGCGCAGCTCGCCTCCCTGTGCGCCAACGTCTACCTGCAGGGGCTGGCCGTCGGACTGATCTGGACGCCGATCGTCACCTCGACCTTCCGCACGCTCGACCCCGCCTTGCGGCCCGAGGGCGTCTCCCTGTTCCACCTGATGCGCAGCGTCGGCAGCAGCTTCTTCATTTCCGTTGCGGTGACCGAGCTCGTTCGCACCACGGCTGCCAACTTCAGCCGCATGACGGAGTTCGTGTCGCCCTACAACAAGACGCTCGAGCTGCCGTCCGTGATGGGCGAATGGACGACCGACAGCGCCGTCGGGCTGGCGCTGATCGCCAAGGAGATCGGCAGGCAGGCGGCGATGCTGGGCTACATGAACGCCTTCGGCATGTACACGGCCATGTCGCTGGCGGCGATTCCGCTGGTGCTCATGCTGGGCAGGCGCCGGCAGCCGGCGGAATGAGGCGCGACCAGGCCGGCCGGCAGGTGCCAGGCCGCCGGCGGGATGACAGCCGCGTCAAATCGCGTTAGGCCTTCGCCCATGAGCACCGACAGTGGCACGCGCACGGGCCCCGCAGCCTATGCGCAATCGATCGGCGGCTGCCTCGACGGCGCCATCGGCGCGCACGGGCTCGCGGCATCCGAGCTCGCCCGCTGGCTCGACCGGCTGGCGCCGGCGGTCGCGGCGCTGCAGGAGGACTATCGCACCCGTCGCCTGCCGCATCTGCGCATCGCCGAGGCCACGGCCGACCTGGAGGAGGCGCAGGCGGCGCTGGAGCGGCTCAGCCGCGGCGCCGACACGCTCGTCTTCTTCGGCATCGGCGGCTCGAGCCTCGGCGGCCAGACACTGGCCCAGCTCGGCGGCTGGCACATTCCGGGTATGGCCGACGCCGCCCAGCGCCGGCGGCCGCGCACGCGCTTCTACGACAACCTCGATCCGGTCACGCTGCAGGCGGCGCTGGGCTCCTTCGACTTGGCCGCGACGCGCTTCATCGTCATCTCCAAGTCGGGCGGCACACCGGAGACGCTGGTGCAGGCGCTCTCTGCGCTGGGCGCCGTCAAGGCCGCGGGCCTGGAAAGGCGCATCCCGGAGCTGTTCCTCGGCATCACCGAGCCCGCCGCGCCCGGCAAGGCCAACGGCCTGCGCACGCTGTTTGCTGGCCACGGCATCCCGATCCTCGATCACGATCCGGGCATCGGCGGGCGCTACTCGGTCCTCACCAACGTCGGCCTCCTGCCGGCCATGTCGCGCGGGCTCGACGCCCGTGCCGTGCGCGGCGGCGCCCGCGAGGTGATCGACGCCCTGATGGCGGCCGAACGTCCGGCCGATTTCGCCCCGGCCGTGGGCGCGGCGCTGGCCGTTGCCATGGCGCGCGAGCGCGGCATCAAGGCCCTGGTGATGATGCCCTACGCCGACCGGCTGGGGCGGCTCGGCGCCTGGTTCGCGCAGCTGTGGGCCGAGAGCCTCGGCAAGGGCGGGCAGGGCACGGCGCCCATTGCCTGCCTCGGCCCCGTCGATCAGCACAGCCAGCTGCAGCTCTTCATGGACGGTCCGCGCGAGTACCTGATGACGGTGGTGCGCGCCCCGACGACGGGCCTCGGACCACGCATCGCGCCAGAGCTTGCCGCCAGCGCCGGGCTCGACTACCTCGCCGGCCGCACGGC
>DASRDL010000204.1:0-3917 GCA_035652635.1 Hyphomicrobiaceae bacterium
GCGCTGCTCGAGCACCGCCTGCGTCGGCCCGCCGATGCGGGTATAGATGTTGCCGAAGGTCTCGAGCCCGAACAGCGAGGCGGCGTGGTCGACGTCGTTGAAGACGTAGGACGTGGTCTGGTAGATGGGCGTCACGCGGGCGCCGGTCGACGGGTCCGGCGCGGCGCCGGCGTGAATGGCGAGCGTGGCGAAACCCGGCGTATCGTTCGCGGCCATCGGCTCCTCCTCGAGCTGGAAAGGCCGACACGGGAGCCAATCGCGGCTGCCAAGTCAACGACGATTTCCGGCGCGCGGAGCTCGCGCCCGGCACCTTTGGTCGGGCGGCAGGTCCGCGGGCGATATGTCACAATTGGCGCCGGGCCGGCGCAGCCTATGTTCGAGCCATGATCGAATACGGGCACACGGGCCGGCCGCGGCGGGACCTGCCGCGTGCACTACTGCGCGGCTTTGCCGGGCGCTGCCCCAACTGCGGCGCGGGCAGCCTGTTCCGTGCCTACCTCAAGGTGCGCGACACCTGCCCCAGCTGCGGCGAGGCGCTGTACCATCACCGCACCGACGACGCGCCGCCCTACTTCACCATCGTCATCGTCGGGCACTTCATCGTCGGCGGCGTGCTCGCCCTGGAGCGGGCTTTCGCGCCGCCGTCGTGGGTGCACCTGGTGCTGTGGCTGCCGCTGACGCTGGCCTCCTGCCTCTGGCTCCTGCCGCGCATCAAGGGCGCGCTGGTGGGTCTGCAGTGGGCGCTCTACATGCACGGCTTCGATCCCGTGCACGAGCCGGAGAAGGTTGCCGAGCCGTAGAAGCGGGCATCGCCCTCAGCGGAACAGGTAGATCGGGCTCGACCACATCCGATGGCCGTCCTCCTGCTGGACGCGGACGTAGAGCCGCGTGTCGCCTGACGCCCGCACCGGCAGCTTGCGCCTGAGCATCATGCGCCGCACGGTCATGACCTCGGGCAGGCGCTGCAGCCGGACGGCGCGCTCGAGGCCACCGGCTTCGAACACGCGGGGCTCGACCCCCAACTCGCCGATCGCCGCCGCGCCCGATACGGGTGCGGTCCTGAAGGCGAGGCTCCCGGCACCCGGATCGGCGAGCCACAGGTCGATGGCGCCGTAGTTGCCGGTGGTGACGGCCTTCCAGGCGAGCGCGGTGGCGTCCTGGCGCTGGATGCCGCGGTCGAGGTTCCAGTTGTTGATGACCGCGGTCCGCAGGATGCGGTTGCCCGCCATTTCGAGCGACCCGTCCCAGGTGGTGGTCCGCGCCCGGCCGCGGTACTCGGCGCCCTCGTAGACGAGACGCACGCGGGCGCCGAGGTCCGACGCTGCATAGGGGCGCACGGTCTCGATGAGCCCGAGGCCGTCGTGGATGTCGAGCCGCTCGATCGGCGCGGTGCCTATCACCTCGACGGCAAGCTCGACCTCGGCGTCGGCGACGCGGGCGATGTCGCCCATCAATAGCTCGCGCGAGGGCACCGACCTCGCCGGCCCCGCCGCCGGATCGCGCTCGAACACCTGCGCGTCGGAGGCAAGTCTGGCCGTGACGGCGAGGAAGGCGCGGTTGCCGGTGGTAGCGTAGTGCCGCCGCCGGCGCATGGATGCGAAGATGGCCTCGCGGTCCAGCCGCTCGGCGAGGAAGCAGGTGAGCCCGCCGTGGCTGCCGAAAAACGAGGCGCCGGGATAGCAGGCGCCGGGGCGGCCCTTGTGGCCGTCCGAGTTGGCGACGATGCCGACGCGGTAGCCCTGCGCGAAGGCGTCGCGCAGCAGCCATTCGAAGGTGCCCCAGGCCGAATGCACCTCCACCGCCGTCTCCATCGGATGGTGGGCGTAGGCGATGTCGGCATAGCGCCCGCCGACGTGTGCCACCACCACGCAGTCCTTGCCCGCGAGCCTCTCGAACAGCGCATGGGCGTCGTGGGCATCGTTTGCCTCGTCGGAGATGTCGCTCGCGTCGGCGATCTGGGCGTGGGAGGAGCGGTGGATGGTCTCGCCCTCGTTGCGGTAGTGCACGTTGCGGTCGCCGCCGACGGCCGTGTTGGCGGACCACTCGTAGCCCGGGATGCACACGAAGCGGCCCGGCGCGTCGAGCTCGCGCGTCAGCCTGTTGAGCTCGCGCCAGAATGCACCGGTGATCTGGAAGTCGTTGCCCTGGTGGCCCATGACGTCGAGGAAGGCCTTGTCGCGGCCGAACTCGAAGTACTCGCGCGCCGAGTTGGTACCGAGCGTCTCGTTGGACTGTCCGTGCGTGTCGCCCCAGAAGTGCACCAGCGCCGCGTCGCGGGGCAGCACCCGCAGCGGATTGGAGCAGGCCAGCTCCTCGCCCGTCTCGTCGAGCACGCGCACGATGCGGTCGCCGGGCTCGCCGACGCTGAGGCCGTCGATCACCGTGGCAAAGGTGCCGGGCTCGTGGCGCGCCTGCGCCGGCAGGCCGGCGATCGGTGCGTCGGCCTGGAGGCGCAGGTGGCGTCCGGCACGGTCGGAGACGTTGCCCCACTTGTCCTCGGCCTTGAGGCTCAGGCGAAACCGCTCGCCCGCCCGCACCAGCGTCGGCAGCACGGCCCTCCAGCGCGACGCCGGCCCTGGCACGATGGCGATCTTCGGGCTCTCCGGCAGCGCCACGTAGTCGTAGGTGGCGATCGGATCGGCGAACACGCGGAACTCGAACGCGCTCTCGCAGTAGGTCTGCAGGCGGATGCCCGGCGAGCCGAAACGCCTGTCGCCGAAACGGATGGTGATGGTGTCGCCGGGAGCGAGGAAGTCCTTGGCCACGCCGACATAGAGCGAGCGGCTCCAGGGCCGGATGTTGCGCTTGAACTCCCACCTGGCTTCCAGCGTGGCGCCGTTGGAGGCCTCGAGCGTGGTGTAGCCCTGGGCCTGGGGATCGGTGAACTGCACCGGGCCGAAATCGGTGGCGAAGCGGAAGCCGACCTTGATCGAGCCCGTGTCGTCGATGCCGAAGGCACCGGCGGTATAGACGAGCGTGAAGCTCTGCATCGAGCCCGCCTCGAAGCTGCCCGAAGGCGAGAGCGTGGCGGAGCCCATCAGGTCGGGGCGATAGTCGGAGTAGGGCATGGGTTGGCGGGTAGACGGGATCAGACCCCTTGCCTCAGCGGGTACATTCTTGCCGTTGCAGCTTGCGCAAGGGGCTAACCCCTTCGCGGCCGTCAGTAGGTGGCACGGCCGCCGGAGATGTCGAATACGGCGCCGGTGGTGAAGGAGTTCTCCTCGCTGGCGATCCAGGCGACCAGCGAGGCCACCTCCTCCACGGTGACGAAGCGGTTGCGCGGGATCTTCGACAGCATGAAGTCGATGTGCTCCTGCGTGATTTGGTCGAAGATGGCGGTCTTGGCAGCGGCCGGCGTCACGGCGTTGACGGCAATGTCGTAGCCCGCGAGCTCTTTGCCGAGCGACTTGGTCAGCGCGATCACGCCGGCCTTGGAGGCCGAATAGTGCGCGGCGTTGGGGTTGCCCTCCTTGCCGGCAATGGAGGCGATGTTGACGATCCGCCCGTAGTTGCGGCCGATCATGTGCGGCACCACCGCACGCGAGCAGATGAACGGCCCGTCCAGATTGATGCGCATCACCTTGCGCCACTCCGCCACCTCGGTCTCCCAGGTCTTGGCGTTGGCGCCGGCAATGCCGGCATTGTTGACCAGGATGTCGATCTGCCCGAGCCCGCCCAGGGTGGCGTCGACCGCCTTGGCCACGGCATCCGCATCGGCGACGTCGCAGGCGATGGCGGTCACGCCCGGCCCCAGCGCCCGCGCCGTCTTCTGCGCCAGCGCAATGTCCTGATCCCAGATGGCGACCCTGGCGCCGGATTTCACGAACCGCTCGCTGATCGCCCTGCCGAAGCCCTGCGCCCCTCCGGTCACGACCGCCGTGCGGCCTTTGAGATCGATGTCGTTTGCCATGCTCTTG
>DASRDL010000205.1:0-4329 GCA_035652635.1 Hyphomicrobiaceae bacterium
TTCGCCGCCAGCAGGTTGACATTGTCGGTCAAATCCTTCCAGGTGCCGGCGACGCCGGGCACCACCGCCTGGCCGCCGAGCTTGCCGTCGGTGCCGACCTCGCGGGCGACGCGGGTCACCTCCGCAGCGAACGAGCGCAGCTGATCGACCATCGTGTTGATGGTCTCCTTCAGCTGCAGGATCTCGCCCGAGACGTTGACGGTGATCTTCTTGGACAGGTCGCCGCCGGCGATGGCGGTCGCCACCTCGGCGATGTTGCGCACCTGCGCCGTGAGGTTGGACGCCATCGAGTTGACGTTGTCGGTGAGGTCCTTCCAGGTGCCGGCCACCCCCGGCACCTGCGCCTGGCCGCCGAGCCGCCCCTCGGTGCCCACCTCGCGGGCCACGCGCGTCACCTCGCTGGCGAAGGCGTTGAGCTGATCCACCATCGTGTTGATGGTGTTCTTGAGCTCGAGGATCTCGCCCTTCACGTCGACCGTGATCTTGCGCGACAGGTCGCCTCTGGCCACCGCGGTCGTGACCTCGGCGATGTTGCGCACCTGCGTGGTGAGGTTGGCGGCCAAGAGGTTGACGTTGTCGGTGAGGTCCTTCCAGGTGCCGGCCACCCCCGGCACCACGGCCTGGCCGCCGAGCCGCCCTTCGGTGCCGACCTCGCGGGCCACGCGCGTCACCTCGGCGGCGAACGAGCGCAGCTGATCCACCATGGTGTTGATGGCTTCCTTGAGCTGCAGGATCTCGCCGCGCACGTCGACGGTGATCTTCTTCGACAGGTCGCCGTTGGCGACCGCGATCGTCACGTCGGCGATGTTGCGCACCTGGTCGGTGAGGTTGGAGGCCATCGAGTTGACGCTCTCGGTGAGGTCCTTCCAGACGCCGGTGACCTCGCTCACCTGGGCCTGGCCGCCGAGCTTGCCGTCGGTGCCCACCTCGCGCGCCACGCGCGTCACCTCCGAGGTGAACACGCTGAGCTGCTTGATCATGGTGTTGACGATGGTCGCCGAGCGCAGGAACTCGCCCTTGAGCGGGCGCCCGTCGACGCTGAGCCGCATGGGCACCAGCAAGTCGCCCTTGGCCACCGCCTCGATGCTGCGCGTGACCTCCGCGGTCGGCCACAGCAGGTCGTCGATCAGGGAGTTGACCGAGTTCTCGATACCGCCCCAGGAGCCGGTGGCCACGCCGACGCGCATGCGCTGGCGCGTGATGCCCTCCTTGCCCACCACCTGACCCAGGTGCTCCAGTTGCTGGGCGATGTGCTGGTTGAAGCCCACGATCTCGTTGAAGGTGTCGAAAATCTTGCCCAGCACGCCCGGAGCATCGGCCGGCATGCGCACCGAGAAGTCGCCCATGCGCACGGCCTGCAGGACGCCCAACAGGGCCTGCAGGTCCGATGTCTCCGCCGAGCCGTTGCGAATGGGTTGCGGTGAAGACTGCCGGTTGTCGAGACCCTCTGCCCCAATCTCACCCTCGGCCATGAGCCTGGCCCCCTCTCGCGCTGCGTGACCGGTCCGCTAGAGGGTGCGAAGGCCGCCTCGTCCCTGGCTTGGGCGGCACGCCGGCACCTGCTCACCCCGTAGCAATCGAGCACAACGCGCCGGGGCCGGTTCGGTTCCACGGGGCGCGGGCTTCGACATATCGCGCAGCCGGCGTGGAACGAGCTCGAGCCCGGCAGCGTTGATGGACGTAGGCCAGCAGCTGGAGCTTTCCGTGACGGGGAACCCCGAGGACATGGATTTGCAAGCGGCCGAGGGACGGTCGCGGTCGCAGTTGGAGTGGCGCCAGCTGGTCGATTTGTTGCCGGCCGCCGTCTACACGACGGACGCGGACGGGCGGATCACCTACTACAACCAGGCGGCGGCGGAGCTGTGGGGACGGCGGCCGACGCTGGGCGAGGATAGCTGGTGCGGCACCTGGCGGCTCTACTGGCTGGACGGCCGTCCGATGCGGCACGACGAATGCCCGATGGCCCTCACGCTCGCGACCGGCTGCGCCGTCAGGGGCAAGGGCGCCATCGCCGAGCGTCCCGACGGTAAGCGGTTTCCCTTCCTGGCCCATCCCACTCCGCTCCGCGATGCGCAGGGCCGGACGGTCGGCGCCGTCAACATGCTGGTCGACATGACCGACTATGCCCTGGCCGAAGCGGACAGGCAGCGGCTGACAGCGATCGTGGAATCCTCAGACGATGCCATCATCAGCAAGGACCTCGATGGCATCGTCACCACCTGGAACCCGGGAGCGGAGCGCCTGTTCGGCTACACGGCCGAGGAGATGATCGGCAGGTCCATCACCACCATCATTCCCGCCGACCGCCGGCAGGAGGAGCCCGCCATCCTGCAGCGGGTGCGGCGCGGCGAGCGGGTCGGCCACTACGACGCCGTCCGCGTGCGCAAGGACGGCACGCTCGTCGACATCTCCCTGACCGTATCGCCCATCAGGGATGCCAGCGGCCGCATCATCGGCGCCTCGAAGATCGCGCGCGACATATCCGAGCGCAAGCGCGCCGAAGAGCGCCAGGAGCTGCTGACGCGCGAGCTGCACCATCGCACCCAGAACCTCTTCGCCGTCGTCCAATCGGTGGTGGCCAGGAGCTTCGTGGGCAAGCGCACGGTAGCGGACGCCGAAAGCACGGTGATGAGCCGCCTGCGCTCTCTCGCCCAGGCCCATGCGCTGCTGGCCGAGAGGGAGTGGCAGTGTGCCGATCTCGCCGAGCTGGCGCGCATCGAGCTCAGGCCTTACGCCGACCGTGTGACGATCGACGGGCCGACGGTGATGCTCGCGCCGCAGGCGGCGCAGATGTTCGCCCTGGCGCTGCACGAGCTGGCGACCAACGCCGTCAAGTACGGTGCGTTGTCCAACCTCGCCGGACGGGTGCGGATCGAGTGGTCGGTGATCAAGCCCAACGGCCACCGGCGCCTCACCTTCCGCTGGCGCGAGACGGGAGACCCACCGGTCGCGGCCCCGTCGGAGAAGGGATTCGGCAGTGCCATCCTCGAGCGGGCGATGGGAGAGTATTTCGACGCGCCGCCGCGCATCGATTTCGCCGAGCACGGCGTCGGCTACGAGCTGAGCGGCCCGCTCGAGGCCGTGAGCATCGAGGCTTGGCAGCAGCCGAGCGCATCTCCTGCCCGCAGCGCGCCGCTGGCAGCGCCGCCGTCCGCCTAGCGGCCGTCACCGACTTTCACCCGTTCTGCACGGGATGGGTTGCCGTCGCCAAGCGAGGGTGAGGCGCGGTACGTGCCCGGCGCCTCACCCTCGCGGACTTCAAGCGATCAGGTTCAGCGCCGCTCCTCGATGACCAGCGCAACCCTCGACCCTTGCGGATCGACGATGGCAACGCGGTTCTCGGCGGCGACGTACCTGTAGCCCCTCACCTTGGGCACGCGCCGCACGACGGCGTCGGGGAAGGTGCGCAGCTGGATCTCGCGGGGGACGTGTCCGCCCTCGACGATGGCGCCGAGGCCGAGCGTGCTGCCGCCGTCCATTTCCACCTCGCGCAGGATGATGGCGCGTTCCTCCTCGGTGAGCACGAGACGCTCGGACGGCTCTCCCCGTGCCGTCCTGTGGCCGGACAGCGGGATGACCTCGGCGATCTCCAGCGTGCGCGGCTCGACGATGCAGACCCGGTCCTCGACCACCACGTAGCTGTAGCCGCGGTACGCGGGCACGATGGCGACTATGGAGGCCGGCATGGCCGCCAGCCGGACGGAACGCGGCAGCCGCGCGCCGATGCTCACCGAAACATGGACGTTGGTTGCGCGATTGAGGCTGCGCTCCTTGGCGAGCGCCTGGCCCAAGTCGGTGCGCTTCTGCTCGGTGAGCTGGACGCGGCCCGAAGAGCCGGGCTCCTCTTTGCGCGCGCCCTTGGTTTCGGCGCCTTCCGACCCATGCTGCCGCTCGGCACCGCTGGTACCCTTGCCGGGCTCGGGTGCCTTCTCGGCCGTGCCCTTGGTGCCCTTGCCGGGCTCGGGTGCCTTCTCGGCCGCGCCCTTGCCCTTCGGCGCGGGACCCTCGGCGGCGCCCTTGGGCGAGCGCTCCTTGCCGCCCTGCTCGGCCGTGCCCTTGCCGGTCCTGGGCTCGGATTGCGAGGGCGACTCTGTCTGAGCACTGCCCTTACCGGCGCGCTCCTTCGTCTCGCCCTTGCCGGCGCCTCCACCGGCGGGCTCGGTGCTCCTGCCCGGCGTGCTCTGCGCACCTTGCGGCTGCGTGGGCGAGGTCCGGTCCTCCGTCCCCTTCTGCTGCACCTGCGCGCTCGCTTGCCCGGCGCACAGCAGCAATCCGACGGCCGTGGAGGCCAACAGTGCCGATTTGATCATGATCGTTTCTCCAGCTCCT
>DASRDL010000206.1:0-3143 GCA_035652635.1 Hyphomicrobiaceae bacterium
CCCTGAGCGTCGAGCCGTAGACCTGGGTGTCGGCCACGGCATCGCCCTGCCGCTGCCCGCGCGGCGGCACGATCCACACGTCCTGGATGGCGCGGCCCTCGAGCACCCAGCCGAAATGCCACTCGCCGGGCCGCCGCCGCGCCGAGCCGTCGTCGAGGAAGCGGGTGACGTCGAGTTCCCACGAGCCGATGAGCCAGGCGTACAGGCGCATGGCCGCGACGCGGTCGGGTGCGGGGCCCGCGGCATGCAGCGCATCGAGGAAGGCAGATGGGTCGGTCATGCCGCCGCTCCCGCCGCCTTGCGGGCAAGCGCGCGCCGCATGGCCCGCATGCCCTCCTCCATCATGGCCCCGATGGGGCCGGCCAGCTCGTGCGGCAGCACGTCGGCGATCCAGACGACACGCGCCCGCCCGCCACCCTCGGCCAGCACCTGCATGGCGCCGTTGTGATGGGTGGGGCGTCCACCCACTACCGACCAGACGAGGCGCCGGCCGGTATCGTCCACGTCGACGATCAGCTCGCGCGCGACGAGCCCGTTGGCGAAGGTGACGACCCGCGCCCCCTCCTCCAGCCGCGTGTCGGTGACGAACCCCGGTGCCAGGCGGGTGTGCACGGCGCCGACATCGCGCACCGCCTCCCACACCTCCTCGGGGCTCGCGTCGATCACCGCCTCCTTGCGAATGGATGCCACCTTCGTTCTCCCTTGTGTCGTAGATGTCGAATGTCGTGCCGCAATCCCGGGCTGCCGCCCCTGGCCGGCACGGCAGGCGCGAGCACCGACGCTAGCGGTTGCACACGGCCTCGACGTTGTTGCCGTCTGGGTCGATGAGGAACGCGGCGTAGTATTTGGGGCCGTAGTCGGGACGCGGTCCGGGAGCGCCGTTGTCGCGCCCTCCGGCTTCGAGCCCGCTCTTGTGGAAGCGATCGACGGCGGCGCGGTCCGGGGCCGCGAATGCCACGTGCACGCCCGCTCCCTTGGCGCCCTTGGCGAGCGACAGCCACAGCGCCGCGGCACCTTTGGGGCCGAGCCCCGCGCCCGCCTCGTCGCGCGAGCACAGCTCGTGGCCGAGTGGCGCCAGAGCGCCGCGATAGAAGCGCACGCTGGCATCGAGGTCTTTCACTTTCAGTCCGATGTGGTCGTACATGGGAGCCTCCTTGCAAAGGAGGTCACCCTAGGAGCGGAGCGGCCAGCCGTTCTTGGAGAATCTTGCGGTCGCCCTTGGCCGCCTTCCTGAAGGCGCGCGGAGAGACGCCGGCGGCGCGATGGAAGGTGCGCACGAAGTTGGAGAGGTCGGCAAAGCCCGCGTCGTAGGCCACATCCGTGATGGAGCGCTCCTCCTCGGTCAGCAGCGCCGCAGCCCGCCGCAACCGGCAGCGCACCAGGTACTGATGCGGCGTGACGCCGAGGACGGCGCGGAAGAGCCGCAGGAAGTGGAATGGGCTTGTGCCGGCACGGGCGGCGGCAAGGTCGAGGTCGATGAACTCGTGGGCATGGGCATCCATCCACAGCGCCGTATCCACCGCGCGCCGCCGGTCGCGGGCCGTGACGCTCGCCGGACGCTCCTCCCGCCCTGCCGCCAGGGCCAGGAAGCGCGCCGCCAGCAGGTGCGCCACCTCGTCGATGCCGACGTCCGTCGCGCCCTCTGTCGCCGCCCAGCCGAGCTCGCCCAGCACGGCGAGCTGCGGCAGGGGCGGCAGGCCGCCCGCCCGCCAGGCCTCGGCGCCGTCCCAGACCGTCTCGACCAGCTGCGCAGCGAATTGGAACGACAGGCACTCGTCGCCGCCGTCATGATGATCGTGCGTGCATATGTACTCATCACCCAGGCGGCCAACGACGAAGGAACCGGCCACCAGCTCGTGCACGCGTCCGCGCACCCGGTAGCCGAAGCTGCCGCGTCGCACGTAGGAGAGCGAGTAGCTCTCATGCAGCTCGGGAAACGGCGCGTCGTCGGGCCCGGCCGTGCAGCGATAGTCGTAGACCGAGAGCGCCTGGCGCTCGAGGATTGCGCGGACAACCATGCAGGCATCCTCGGCCGGTTCGGCGCCCGCGTCGAGCGGGTGCGCGCCATCCTCCTGACAAAGGCTGTCGGCAGCGTTGCGTCGCCGTTATCGGCCTCTACCAGCGCAAGGCGTTGGTGAGCCAGTCGCTCTTGGGCTGACGCGCCCGTCGCGCCTTGTAGCCCGAGGACGGCTTGGCGGCCGCCGGCTGCGCCGAGGTTCCCGCGGCCGGCCACGTCAGCGCGCGCCTGGCGAGCGGCTGTCCCGAGGCAGCGGCCCGGCGCCGGTCGAGCTCCTGGCGCGCCTGGAGGTCGAACTCGCTCACGGTCACCGCCTCCGCCTTGGGCTGCAGATGGACCACGCGGTAGCCCTTGGCCTTGAGCTCGGCCAGCAGCCCCGGCAGGGCGCGCGCGGTGGAAGGCTGGATGTCGTGGAACAGGATGATGCCCCTGCCGGTCCGCGCCAGCGTCGCCATCACGCGCCGGTGCACGCTGCCCGGATCGCGCGTGGCAAAGTCCTTGCTGTCCACATCGATGGAGAAGATGGCGACGTTCCGCCCCTTGAGGATCGCCGTCGTGGCGGCGCTGTCGGCGAGGTAGGGAAAGCGGAAGAACGGCGCGACCGGCTTGCCCAATGCCTGCTGCACGGCGCTGAAGCCCAGCTCGATCTCCGCCCGCGCCTTGGCCGGCGAGAGCGCGCGCAGGTTCTGATGCGACCACGTGTGCGTTCCGACCGTGTGGCCCCGGCGAGCGTACTCCTGCACCATCTCGGGATAGGCAACGGCCATGCGGCCCACCGAGAAGAACGTCGCCTTGGTGCACTGGGCATCGAGCGCATCGAGCACGGCACGTGTGTGGGCGGGCAACGGCCCATCGTCGAAGGTGAGCACCACCTCGCCGGGCGCCAGCAGGTCCGTCTCCTTGTACTGGAAGCCGAACCGCGGACCGCCGCTGGTGTCGATTTCGAGCACGCGCGAAACGCCCAGCACGCCGGGCCCGGATACGCAGGCCTGCTCGGCTCCAGCCGCGGCCACCATGGCGGCGAGCGCCCAGCAGGCCAGGCCCAAGGTTCTGATGACCCTCATGCTTCCCCCTGACCCCCAGCCACCGCCGCGGCACTCGCGTGGCGCAGGTCTTCTCGCACGCG
>DASRDL010000207.1:0-3036 GCA_035652635.1 Hyphomicrobiaceae bacterium
CACCATCCTCGCGCATGCCTGCGAGATGTCGGACACCGGCGGCGGTGCCGTCTACGTGCTGGATGAGGCCAAGGGCGAGCTGGTGCTGGAGGCCGGCCACAACATGACCGAGGAGCACCTGGCGGCCGTGCGCCGGCATCCGATCCGCCTGGGCGATCCGGTCGTCGGCGAGTGCGTGCAGCGCGGCGAGGCGGTGCAGGTGGAGGACGTGGCGCGCGCCGGCGCCTACCCCCTGTTCGACGCGCTGCAGCGGGCGGGCTTCAGGGCGCTGCTGGCAGTGCCGCTGCTGCACCAGGGCCGGGCCATGGGCGCGCTCATCGTACGGCGCCGCAGTGCCGGTGCGTTCTCTGCGCAGGTCGTCAATCTGCTGCAGGCCTTCGCCTCGCAGTCGTCGCTGGCCATCTACAACGCCCGCCTGTTCCACGAGATCGAGGCCAAGAGCCAGCAGCTGGCCGAGGCCAGCCAGCACAAGTCGCAGTTCCTGGCCAACATGAGCCATGAGCTGAGGACCCCGCTCAACGCCATCCTCGGCTACGCCGAGCTCATGCAGGACGGCCTCTACGGCGACCTGCCGCCCAAGTCCAAGGAGGTGCTGGAGCGGGTGCAGAAGAACGGCAAGCACCTGTTGGGCCTCATCAACGATGTTCTCGACCTGTCCAAGATCGAGGCGGGGCAGCTGGTGCTCAATCTCGACGAATACTCCATGAAGGACGTGGTGCAGACCATCGTCTCGGCCACCGAGTCGCTCGCTTCCGCCAAGGGCCTGCCGCTCAAGGTCGCCCTGGCCGACAGGCTGCCCATCGGCCTGGGCGACGAGCGGCGCATCGCCCAGGTGCTGCTCAATCTGGTCGGCAACGCCATCAAGTTCACCGATGCGGGCGAGGTGCGCATTGCCGCGGACGCGCGCAATGGTATGTTCTCGATCGCGGTCGAGGACACCGGGCCCGGCATCCCGGAGGCCGAGCAGGCGCGCATATTCAATGAATTCCACCAGGTGGACAGCTCCAACACCAAGAGGAAGGGTGGCACGGGGCTGGGGCTCGCCATCGCCAGGCGCATCATCGAGATGCACGGCGGACGCATCTGGGTGGAATCGCAGGTGGGCAAGGGCTCCACATTCCGCTTCGAGCTGCCCGTGAGGGCCGAGCAACGCGCAGGTGCCACATGAGCAAGCGAATTCTCATCGTCGAGGACCAGGAGGACAACCGTGCCATCCTGCGCGACCTCTTGAGCCAGGCCGGCTACGACCTGATCGAGGCTGCGGACGGCGGCAAGGGCGTGGAGCTCGCCCGCAGCGAGCGGCCCGACCTGATCCTGATGGACATCCAGCTGCCGGTTCTCGACGGCTACGAGGCGACGCGGCAGATCAAGGGCACCGCCGAGCTCAAGTCGATCCCCATCATTGCCGTCACCTCCTATGCGCTGAGCGGCGACGAGGCCAAGGCCCGCGCGGCCGGCTGCGACGGCTACGTCACCAAGCCGTTCAGCCCGCGCCAGCTGCTCGCCAAGGTGCGCGAGTTCATGCCCGCCGGGGAGTGAGAGTGCGCCAGCCGCCGCTGATCCTCATCGCCGACGACAACGAGGCCAACCGCGATATCCTGGCGCGGCGGCTGGAGGTGCACGGCTATCAGCTCGCCATGGCGGCCGACGGCGAGGAGGCGCTGGCCAGCGCCCGGGCCCTGAAGCCGGACCTCGTGCTGCTCGACATCATGATGCCGAAAATGGACGGCCTCGAGGTGTGCCGTCGCCTCAAGTCCGACAAGGAGCTGCCCTTCATCCCCATCATTCTGGTGACCGCGCGCGCCGACACCAAGGACATCGTCGCCGGCCTCGAAACGGGCGGCGACGAGTATCTGACGAAGCCCGTCGACCAGGCGGCGCTGGTGGCGCGCGTGCGCTCGATCCTGCGCATCAAGGAGCTGCACGACACGGTGCACCGGCAGGCCAGCGAGCTCGCCCAGTTCAACAGCAAGCTCGAGGAGCGGGTGGCGAGCCAGCTGGCCGAGCTCGGGCGCATGCAGCACCTGGAAAGGTTCCTGTCGCCGCAGATCGCCAAGCTGGTGGGCTCGCCCGGCGGCGACAAGGTGCTCGAAAGCCATCGCCGCGAGATCACCGTGCTGTTCTGCGACCTGCGCGGCTTCACCGCCTTCGCAGAGACGGCCGAGCCCGAGGAGGTGATGCAGATCCTCAACGAGTATCACACGACCCTGGGCCGTCTCATCCACAAGTACGAGGCCACGCTGGAGCGGTTCGCGGGCGATGCCATCATGGTCTGGTTCAACGATCCGATGCCCTGCCCCGACCCGTCCGCGCGCGCGGTCCGCATGGCGGTGGAGATGCGCTCGTGCGTCGCGGAGCTGGTCGAGAAATGGCGCAAGTACGGCCACGACCTGGGCTTCGGCGTCGGCATCGCGCAGGGCTATGCCACGCTCGGCCGCATCGGCTTCGAAGGGCGCTCCGACTACGCCGCGATCGGTACGGTCACCAACCTGGCGGCGCGCCTGTGCAGCGAGGCCGGCAACGGCCAGATCCTGATCGAGCGCAAGGTGCGGGCGGCGACCGAGGGCCTCGCCACCACCGAGCCGGTCGGCGAGTTCGCGCTCAAGGGCCTGCACCGCCCGGTGGCGACCTTCAACGTGCTCGGCATCGCCTCCTGATCGGAGCGCGCGGCTACGGCAGCTCGGACGGCCTCGAAGGAACGGCGCGCCATGCCCCGGCCCAGTCCGGCTGGTCGAGCAGCACGATGCCGCCGTCAAGCAGCGGCACTCCCCGCCGCCGCAGAACGACGACGAGCAGGGCGCCGGCGACCATGCCCCCGACATGGGCCGACCAGGCGATCTGGTCGCCGCGGCCGAAGAGCAGCATGAACACCTGCGAGACGGCCCAGACGCCCAGGATCCACACCGCCGTCATCCGCACCGGGATGACGCGCAGCACCAGCACCCATACGCGCACGCCCGGGTGCAGCAGCAGATAGGCGGCGATGACGCCCGCCACCGCGCCGCTGGCACCGACCAGCGGCACCCACGAGCCGGC
>DASRDL010000208.1:0-6930 GCA_035652635.1 Hyphomicrobiaceae bacterium
GGACCCGAACGGGTTCTGGGGCGAGATCGGCAAGCGCATCGACTGGATCAAGCCCTACACCCGGGTCAAGAACACCTCCTACGATCCCCACAACGTCTCCATCAAGTGGTACGAGGACGGCACGCTCAACGTCTCGGCCAACTGCGTCGACCGGCATCTGAAGACGCGCGGCGACCAGGTCGCCATCATCTGGGAAGGCGACGACCCGACGATGGACGAGAAGATCACCTACCGCCAGTTGTACGAGCGGGTCTGCAAGTTCGCCAACGTGCTCAAGGCCAACGGGGTGAAGAAGGGCGACCGTGTCACCGTCTACCTGCCGATGATCCCCGAAGCGGTCTATGCGATGCTCGCCTGCGCACGCATCGGCGCCATCCATTCGGTGGTGTTCGGCGGCTTCTCGCCCGACAGCCTGGCAGGACGCATCAACGATGCCGATTCCAAGTTCATCATCACCGCCGACGAAGGCGTCCGCGGCGGCAGGCCCATTCCGCTCAAGAAGAACACCGACGAGGCGCTGGCGCACTGCAAGGGCGACGAGAAGGTGCTGGTCGTGCGCCGCACCGGCTCATCGGTGCCGTGGAAGAGCGGCCGCGACATCTGGCTGCACGAGGAGCTGGTCAAGGTCGACGCCGACTGCCCGCCCGTGGAGATGAGCGCCGAGGACCCGCTGTTCATCCTCTACACCTCCGGCTCGACCGGCAAGCCCAAGGGCGTGCTGCACACCTCCGGCGGCTATCTCGTCTATGCCTCCTTCACGCACCAGTACGTGTTCGACTATCACGAAGGCGACATCTTCTGGTGCACGGCCGACGTCGGCTGGGTCACGGGCCACAGCTACATCGTCTACGGCCCGCTCGCCAACGGCGCCACCACGCTGATGTTCGAGGGCGTACCCAACTATCCGACGCCCTCGCGCTTCTGGCACGTCATCGACAAGTGGGGCGTCACCATCTTCTACACCGCGCCCACCGCCATCCGCGCGCTGATGGGGGCCGGCGACGACTACGTCAAGCGCACCAACCGCTCATCGCTGAAGCTGCTCGGCACCGTCGGCGAGCCGATCAACCCCGAAGCGTGGGAGTGGTACCACCGCGTCGTCGGCGAGGGCCGGTGCCCGATCGTCGACACCTGGTGGCAGACGGAGACGGGCGGCATCCTCATCACGCCGCTGCCCGGCGCCACCAAGCTCAAGCCCGGCTCGGCCACGCGGCCGTTCTTCGGCCTGCAGCCGGCCCTCGTCGACGAGAAGGGCAACCTCCTCGACGGTGCGGCCTCGGGCAACCTCGTCATCCTCGACAGCTGGCCGGGACAGATGCGCACCGTGTTCCGCGACCACGAGCGCTTCGTGCAGACCTACTTCACGACCTATCCGGGGATGTACTTCACCGGCGACGGCTGCCGGCGCGACGAGGACGGCTTCTACTGGATCACCGGCCGCGTCGACGACGTCATCAACGTGTCGGGGCACCGCCTCGGCACGGCGGAGGTGGAGTCGGCGCTGGTCTCCCACCCCAAGGTGGCGGAGGCGGCCGTGGTCGGCTACCCGCACGACATCAAGGGCCAGGGCATCTACTGCTACGTCACCCTGATCCAGGGCAACACCCCGAGCGAGGAGCTCAAGAAGGAGCTGGTGCAGCACGTAAGAAAGGAGATCGGCCCGTTCGCGGCGCCGGACCAGATCCAGTTCTCGCCCGGCCTGCCCAAGACGCGCTCGGGCAAGATCATGCGCCGCATCCTGCGCAAAATCGCCGAGGACGACTTCTCGAACCTCGGCGACACCTCGACGCTGGCCGAGCCCGCCGTGGTGGAGGATCTCGTCAACAACCGCCAGAACCGGCGCCACGCCGCCGCGAGCTGACCGCTCGCAGGGCGCGGACAGGAACCGACAGGAGGAGAGGAGAGCAGAATGCGCTCGAGGATCATGCGGGCGGCCAGCCGCCCCACCAAGAAGGCGCCGGCCGCCAACTTCACCGGCACCGTGCTGCACGAGGAGGTGTTCGCACCCGAGGCGCCCTCGCGCCTGCGCGCATCGCGCGTGACCTTCGCGCCGGGCGGCCGCACCAACTGGCACACGCACGCGGTGGGCCAGGTGCTCTATGTCCTGTCGGGCGTCGGCCGCTACCAGATGGTGGGCGAGGCGGTGCAGGTGCTGCTGCCAGGGGATACCGTCGTCATCCCGCCCGGCGTCAAGCACTGGCATGGCGCGGCACCCGACCACATGATGGCGCATCTCGCCATGTCCGAGAGCGACGACAAGGGCCAGGCCACCACCTGGCTCGAGCCCGTCAGCGACGCCGACTACCAGCAGGCTCCCGCCAACCCGGCCTGAGCCACGATTAGCGCGCCGAGCAGCTGCCGCCGCCCAGCACGCAGAACTTGGCGCAGTGCGGGTGGCACAGCTTGACGGCGCCGCCGGCGAACATGCCGCCATCGACCCTGGCCGCCTCGGCCAGGGTCGACCCCATGTCGAAGGCCGGGTCGTAGGCGATGAGCGTGCACGGCAGCACGGTCGGCCGCTCGGCGCCCCGGCGCTTCACGACCATGCGGCTCGACGCGCACATCATGTCGCCGGGGCTCTTCTTCAGGATGGCCCAGCAGCGCGTGGTGATCTCCGGCACATCGTGCCTGCCGTCCATCTCGGGCAGCAGCACGAGCGCGGCGCGGTCGGAGGCATCGATCGGCCAGCCGCGCTCGGCAATGAGCCGGGCGTAGCCCCGGCGCGTCTCCTCCTCGCCCTCGTTCCAGCAGGTGCGGCCGGCGATCGCCACCCGCAGGCCCGCTTGCACCAGCCAGTCGAGTCCGGCGAGCGTGCGGGCCCAGGTGCGCGGGCCGCGCTCGGCCTCGTGCAGCTCCCGGGTGTAGTGGTCGAGGCTCACGCGCACGGTCAGGCGCCGGCCGAAGCGGGCATTGAGCCCCTCGAGGCCCCGCTTGACGTTGGGCCGCTGCATCGGCTGCATGGCATTGCTCAGCACCAGCACCTCGAAGCCGCGCTCCAGCGCATCGCCCACCATCGCCAGCAGGTGCGGGTTCATGAACGGCTCGCCGCCGGTGAAACCGATCTCGCGCGTGGCGAGCCCCTGCTCCGCGATCTCGTCGAGGTAGGCCGCCACTTCGGCAGGGGTGATGTAGGTGAGCCGGTCGTTGCCCGGGCTCGATTCGATGTAGCAGTTGCGGCAGGTGATGTTGCAGAGCGTGCCGGTGTTGATCCAGAGCGTCTCGAGCCGCTCGAGCCGCACGCTTGCCCGCCGCTCGCGGGTGGCGGTCCAGTCCGGGTGCTCGAACTTGCCCGGTGCCTGCTCCGGCTGCAGGACAACGTCCAGGGTCACTGATGTTCGTTCCTCGTTCTCCGCCAATGCGGTCAGATCGACATGCTAGCACGGCGTCTCGCGCCGGGCTTGGGCATGTTGCCTCATAACGGCGCGAGCGCAGCCGAAAAAGGTCCGTTCCGCAGGGAACAGCGCCGCCCCCGTCGCCCGCATAGGGTGCCATCGTCACAATGAGAGCCAGGACGAGGCGGCTATGAAGACGATGCCCACCACCATCAATCCGAGCGACGTGGCCCCGGTCGATGCGCGCCTCCTGGCGCTTGCCATGCGCAGCCTGGTCGACAGCGGCCGCGGGCTCGCCATGCTGCGCGGCATCGGCAAGGAAGAGTTGGCCATCGCCGACAGGGCCCTGTGCGTCGAGATCGGCGGCGATCCGGCTCTGCGCGTCGCCGCCCTCATGCGCCTGCGCTGCCTCGTCGAGGTGTTCGCCACGAGCCGCCTGGCGAACCTGTTCCTCAACGTCGGCTACAACCTCATCGCACCGGCCGTCGAGGTCGCCGCGGCCATGCGCCTCAACGCCGACCGCGGCTTCAGCGCCGTGAAGTTCGAGCGCGCGCTCGCCGAGACGATGGCGAGGATGGACGCCAAGCGCCGCGAGGCCGACATGGGCCTCGCCGCCTGATTCCGCTGGAACGCCAGGATCGGCCGTTTCCCGGCGCCGCCCCCGTCGCGGCGCAACCTGACGTGATCCCCTCGAATGCGGCATTGTCTGCGGCCATCGCGCTTGCCATCCTGCGCCGATGTCGGCCGTGGAGGTGAACATGCCCGACCTTGCGGGCCGCGTGGCCCTGGTGACCGGCGCCGCACGCGGCATCGGCAAAGCCATTGCCCTGGCGCTCGCGCAGGCCGGCGCCGACGTGGCGGTGAACTATCGCGAGCGGCTCGACGCCGCCGAGGCGGTCGCCTCCGCAGTGCGCAAGCTCGGACGCCGGACCGTTGCCGTCCGTGCCGACGTCTCGCAAGGCCCCGAGGTGCGGGAGCTCGTGGCCGCCGTGGCCCGCGAGCTGGGGCCGATCGACATCCTCGTCAACAACGCCGGCATCGCCATCCGCCGCGGCATCGACGACCTGAGCGAGGCCGATTTCGACCGCACCATCGCCGTCAACCTCAAGTCGGCCTTCCTGTGCACGCAAGCCGTGCTGCCCGGCATGCGCGCCCGCCGCTGGGGGCGCATCGTCAACATCTCCTCGGGCGCCGCACGCGGCGCCGGCGTGGTCGGGCTGCACTACAATGCCTCGAAGGCCGGCATGGAAGGGTTGACGCGGGGCTATGCGGCGCGGCTCGCCAAGGAGGGCGTCACCGTCAACGCCGTGGCCCCGTCGCTGATCGCAACCGACATGACCTCCTCGCTCGAAGCGGCGGCACGCATTCCTGTCGGCCGGTTCGGGCTCGCCGACGAGGTGGCGCAGGCGGTGCTGATGGTGGCGGGCAACGCCTACATGACCGGGCAGACCGTGCAGGTGAACGGCGGGTTGCACTTCAACTGAGGGGCGCCGCCAGCAGCTCGCGGATGCGTGGCAGGTGCTCGCGCCCCCAGTAGAGGTCGCCGTCGTCGAGCAGGAAGCTCGGCACGCCGAACACGCCGGCTGCCTCCGCCTCGCGCTGGATCGCGACGAGCCGCGCACGGCCTTCGCCCCGCAGAAAGGCGGAAAGGCCCGCCGTGTCGGCCCCGCACTCGCGCAGGATGGCGGCGAGGGCGCCGGCGTCCTCGATGTCGAGCTCGCGCTTCCAGAAGCGCTCGAACACGCGGTCGTTGTAGGCACGGAACACGCCCTGCTGCTGGGCGTAGAGCATGCCGATGTTGGCGAGCGTCGAGTCGAAGATCTTCCGCGGCCCGCGGATGGTGAGGCCGCGCCGGTTGGCCTCGCGGCGGCAGTCCATGTAGCTGTATTTCACCCGCCGCCACTGGTGCGCGTTGCGCGTCTCCTCCAGCACGTTGCCGCGCGCGTCGACGCTGGCGCTGCCGAGATAGGCCGGGATGTCGAGCGTGTAGGGCAGCCAATCGACGCGCGCGCCGGTGTCGCGCTCCAGATCGTATGCCAGGTCCTTGGCGAGATAGGCGTAGGGGCTCTTGTAGTCGCTGTAGAGCCTGATCGCGCGCTGGGCCATGGCGTCCTCAGGTGGCTTTCGCTACGCCTTCGCCGTGCCGTCCAGTGCCGGCCACGAAGCGGCCGGCGCCGGCCTGGAAGCCTTGTGCGAACGCGGCCGCGCTGCCGGCGATCTCGCGACGGATGGCTTCGTCCTCCGGCCAGTTCCACTGGTCGATCAGCGAGGCACGGTCGGACAGCATCGCCACCTGCGGCAGGGCGGCGAGCTCGTGCGCCAGCCGCTCGGCCTCCGCGCGTGCCCGCCCCGCCGGCACCAGCCGGTTGGCGAGGCCCATGGCATGCGCCTCGGCGGCATCGACGGCGCGCCCCGTGAGCATCATGTCCAGCGCCCGGCTCTGGCCGATCAGGCGCGGCAGGCGCACAGTGCAGCCGTTAGGCATCGGGCCGCCGTAGCGGCGGCAGAACACGCCGAACACAGCGGTGGCATCGGCCACGCGCAGGTCGCACCACACCGCCAGGGCGAGGCCCGCCGCCACCGCATGGCCGGAAACGGCGGCGATCACCGGCTTGGCGAGCATCCGCCGCGTCACCCCCTTGTCCTCGCCGGCCCAGCAGAAGCCGAGCGCCGCCCCGCTCGCCAGCTCCTTGAGGTCGGCGCCGGCGCAGAACGCCCCGCCCGCTCCCGTCAGCACCGCCACCCTGGCTTCGGCATCGGCCTCGAAGGCCATGAAGGCGTCGTGCAGTGCCTTCACCATCGCCACGGTGCAGGCATTGCGCGCCTGCGGCCGGTTGATGACCACGGTCGTGACCGGCCCGTCGCGCTCGATCAGGATCTCTTCCGGCGGCATCGGCAATTCTCCCTGCAAGCGCCATCCGTATCCGCTGGCCCTGAAGCTTAGTTGCTCGCGACGGCAGCGGCCAGACCGGCACGCACCGCGCGCCGGCGAGGCTCGCTGGCGCTGCGGCTTGCCGCCGCCGGCCGATGGCGCCACTCTGTGTGCGACGGAGCTCGCAGCCCCAGGGGGAAACATGAAAGTGTCGCTGTTCTACCTGCCGACGCTCGGCAGCAAGGCGGAGATCGAGGCCGGCATGGCCGGCATGCGCGCCGACCTCTACCAGCAGATGCTGCGCGAGGTGTCCGAGCAATGCCGGCTGGCCGACGATCTGGGCTACGACTCGGTCGCCTTCACCGAGCACCACTTCCACATCGAGGGCTTCGAGGTCTCCAACAATCCGGTGCTGCTCGACCTCTACATCGCCATGCAGACCAAGCGCATCCGCGTGGGCCAGCTCGGCATCGTGCTGCCGGCCTCTAATCCGATCCGCGTCGCCGAGGACATCGCCATGCTCGACCACATGTCGGGCGGGCGCGCCAACGCCGGCTTCGCGCGCGGCTACCAGCGCCGGTGGGTCGACATCATGGCCCAGCACGCGCACGGCGTGCACGGGGCGCTGCCGCACCAGCACGACGAGATCGACGCCGCCAACCGCGCCGCCTTCGAGGAATGCTTCCAGATCATCAAGAAGGCCTGGACCGAGGAGATGCTGTCCTA
>DASRDL010000209.1:0-12069 GCA_035652635.1 Hyphomicrobiaceae bacterium
AGCGCGCTGCAGCGAACTTGATGGCCATGTGTGGTCCGGCTTCCCCCAGCATCCTCATGGTGAGACCGTCACGATAGGCCTGTGGCTTGGGCTGCACAACTGCGGCAACCGCGCGGCTGGACCGCCGCCTCCGGCCCCGTCCACGCCCCCTTCCGAACCGCACCGGCCGCCGCGGGTCGTTCCGGCAGCAAGGCCGCCTCCAAGGCAGCTGTCGTGCGCAGGCTGTCGCGCGCTCTCGTGCTGTCACCCGTTGCCGGGGGTGGCGCCGCACGGGAGCAGGCCGATCCAGAGCACATTCGTTCGGCGGGCGTCCCTCCCCGCCTTCGCTCGGCTCAGCGGCTCAGTTGCAGCGAGGCCGAGCCGGCGTCGCTCGTCAGCTGCACGCTCTGCCTGTTGCCGTGGACGACCACGTGGATGGTGCCGGAGACATTGTACTCGCTGTTGTAGAAATTGCCCCGGTAGCTGTTGCCGCCGACGCTGCGCAGGTTTGCCGTCTGCGTCGCCCGCCCCGAGGCGGTGGCGCAGGTGGCGTTCACCACGTAGGTGGTGCTCGTCCTGCGGCTGTAGTGGGCGCGGCAGCGCGCCCTCTCGTTGGCCCCGGACGCGAACGACACCACGCCGCCGCCGCTCCAGGTCCCGTCGAGACCCGCGGGCTGGGCCGCGCTGGTCTGGGACGGTCCCGATGCGAGGAGGAGAGACGCACAGGCCAGGGCCGGCGCGAGATTGCCGAATGCCTTCATGACGGTGCTCTTTCGAGACATGCGCTGCCGACGCGAACGCCGACGGGGCGCGGAAGTTCCTGCCAATCGCGGCCTCACAGCAGCTTGATGAATTCGTCCCCTGTCAGGCCGGCCTGAACAATCGCATCCGGCCTACCACCTGGAACATCCTTGCGGCCGCGATCGGCAAACCACGGTTCTGCGCCGTGCATTGCGCTGCGGGAACGCAAACCGTCACCTCGCGGACCGGTGTTGCCTGCGACTGCGGTATCTCCTCACCGTGGCTCACTCTATGCTCGACCGCCGGCTCGACGGCCTCCTGGACCGTGGCGAGCGCATCAGTCTCATCGTCGCCGCAGGTCATGCCCGAAGCGCTGTCATCCCGGCCTCGGGCGTCAGCCCGAGAGCCGGGACCCAGGACGAAGATTCCGCACCAGTATCCATTCGCCCTGGGCCGGATATTGCCCTTCGCGCAATTCCGGGATGACAGTGACGCTTGCTGATCGGAATGTGCCCTAGGGAATGGCCGCTCCCTGTCGATCGGGTCCCACCATTGTCAATGCCGGGCCAGGGCCGGCATCCTGGAGCCGTCGGTTCCCTGATGCCCGCGGAAACGCTATGGCTGTGCCCGGACACGCGAGCGAGACGCGAGTGCGATGACGCGAGGCTCCAAGAGGGGCAGGAGGAGGCACGGGCCGGAGAGCGAGCCCCCAGCCGGCGGCGACGCGATGCCAACCATCGCTCCGTCGGCCCCCGCCGCCGTCACCCCCTCGATGGCGCAGTTCCTGGAGATCAAGGCGGCCAATCCGGACTGCCTGCTCTTCTATCGCATGGGCGACTTCTACGAGCTGTTCTTCGAGGATGCCGTAGCGGCCGCCGCGGCGCTCGGCATCGTGCTCACCAAGCGCGGCAAGCACCTGGGCGAGGACATCCCCATGTGCGGCGTGCCGATCCACCGCGCCGACGAGTACCTGCAGCGCCTGATCCGCCAGGGCTTCCGCGTCGCCGTGTGCGAGCAGCTGGAGGACCCGGCCGAGGCGCGCAAGCGGGGCTCGAAGGCGGTGGTGCGGCGCGACGTCGTGCGTCTCGTCACGCCGGGCACGCTCACCGAGGACAGCCTGCTCGACGCCAAGGCCCGCAACTTTCTCACCGCCCTGTTCGACGGCCCCGGGGGCGGCGCGGACGGCACCGCCACGCTGGCGCTCGCCTCGCTCGACATCTCCACCGGCGAGTTCGAGGTAGGCGAGGTGGCGGTGGCCGACTTTCCCGGCGAGATCGTGCGCCTCTCGCCCGGCGAGGTGATCGCCGGCGAGCGCCTGCTGGCCGACGAGAGCCTGCGCAAATGGATCGGCATCTCCGGCGCCGCCGCCACGCCCGTGCCCGGCGCCTCCTTCGACAGCCTTGCCGGCGAGCGCCTGCTGAAGTCGCGGCTGGGCGTTGCCGATCTCGCGGCCTTCGGCCAGTTCTCGCGTGCCGAGCTGGCGGCCGTCGGCGCGCTCCTGAAGTACGTGGAGCTCACCCAGATCGGCAAGGCGCCGTGCGTGCGCCCCCCGCGCCGCGCCACGCCCGCCGATCGCCTCGTCATCGACGCCGCGAGCCGGGCGAGCCTCGAGCTGCTGCGTTCGCTGTCGGGCGAGAAGTCGGGCAGCCTCCTCGACGCCGTCGACCGCACCGTCACCGGGCCGGGGGCGCGCGAGCTGGCCGCCCGCCTGTCGAGCCCGCTGCGCCGGCCCGAGGCCATCGCTCGCCGCCTCGACGCGGTCGGCTTTCTCGTCGACGCCGAGACGGTGCGCGAGGACCTGCGGGCGGCGCTGCGGTCGGCGCCCGACATCGCCCGTGCCATGTCGCGCCTCGCCCTGCAGCGGGCGGGCCCGCGCGATCTCTCGGCCGTGCGCGACGGGCTGGCGACGGCGGCGCTGTGCGCCGGCACGCTGCAGGCGGGAGCCGGCGGCATCGGCCTGCCCGAGGCGCTCGCGGACGTGGCGCGCCGCCTGGCGGGATGCCCGCAGCGGCTCGGCGATCTTCTGGCGCGCGCCCTCGTCGACGATCCGCCGCATCAGCGGCGCGACGGGGGCTTCGTGCGGCAGGGCCTGCGTGCCGATCTCGACGAGGCCCGCTCGCTGCGGGACGACAGCCGCAAGGTCATGGCGGCGCTGGAGGCCAGGTACGTCGAGGCCACCGGCGTCAAGTCCCTCAAGGTGAGGCACAACAACATCCTGGGCTACTACGTCGAGGTGCCCGCGGCGCAGTCCAAGCCGCTGATGGGCGAGCCGCTGTCGCTCACCTTCCGCCATCGCCAGACCATGGCCGGTGCGGTGCGCTTCACCACCGCCGAGCTCGTCGAAACCGAAAACCGCATCGTCGCGTCGGCCGACCGGGCGCTCGCCATCGAGCAGGAGGTCTTTGCCGAGCTGGCCGCGGCGGTCGCCGCCGAGGAGCGGGCGCTGGGCGAGGTGGCGGCGGCGCTCGCCGAGCTCGACTGCGAGGCCGGTCTCGCCGAGGTGGCGGCCGAGCAGGGCTACGTTCGGCCGCAGCTCGACGGCACCACCGCGTTCGAGATCCGCGGCGGCCGCCACCCGGTCGTGGAGCAGGCGCTGAAGGCGGCGAAGGCCGGCGCCTTCATCGACAACGATTGCGTGCTCGGCCTGCCCACACCCCAGCGGCCCACCGGCTTCGACGAGGCGACGCCGGCCCGCCTGTGGCTCGTCACCGGCCCCAACATGGCGGGCAAGTCGACCTTCCTGCGCCAGAACGCGCTCATCACCGTGCTGGCCCAGATGGGCTCGTTCGTGCCGGCGCGCTCGGCCCACATCGGCGTCGTCGACCGGCTGTTCTCGCGCGTGGGTGCGGCCGACGACCTGGCGCGCGGCCGCTCGACCTTCATGGTGGAAATGGTGGAGACGGCGGCCATCCTCAATCAGGCCACCGACCGCTCGCTGGTGATTCTCGACGAGATCGGCCGCGGCACAGCCACCTTCGACGGTCTCTCGATCGCCTGGGCAGTGGTGGAGCACCTGCACGAGGTCAACCGCTGCCGGGCCCTGTTCGCCACGCATTACCACGAGCTGACGGCGCTCGCCGGCCGCCTCGCCCAGGTCGCCAACGTCACCATGGACGTCAAGGAGTGGCGTGACGAGATCATCTTCCTGCACAAGGTCAAGCCAGGTGCCGCCGATCGCAGCTACGGCATCCAGGTGGCCAGGCTCGCCGGCCTGCCACGGGCCGTGACCGCGCGCGCCGCCGAGGTTCTGGCGCTGCTCGAGAAGAGCGAGGGCAAGGCGCCGGACGGCGAAGCCCTGCTCGGCGACCTGCCGCTGTTCGCCGCCGCGGGCCCCAGGTCGCATCCCGCCGCGGCTGCCGACCCCTCGCCCGTGGAGGAGGCGCTGGCCACCCTCAACCCCGACGAGCTGACGCCCAAGGCCGCCCTCGAGGCACTCTATCGGCTCAAGGAGCTGGCGCGGAAGGAGGAGAAGTGATCGAATGCTTCGTTGCCAGCCGGCATGCCGTGCCGGGACCGGTGACATGAGTAGTGGATCGATCGCAGACGGCTACGACGTGATCGTCATCGGCGCCGGTGCCGGCGGCATGACTGCCGCAGCGGTGGCCGCCAGTCGCGGTCTCGACACCATCGTCATCGAGAAGACGGGTCTCATCGGCGGCACGACGGCGGTGTCGGGCGGCATGGTGTGGGCGCCGAACGCGGCCTCACCGTCCTCGCCGCACGCGTGGGACTCGCCACGCCGGGCCACCGCCTATCTCGATGCCGTCATCGCCTCGGAGGAAGGCCGCGACCTGCGTGAGCACTACCTCGCCGAGGCACCGAAGGCGATCGCCTACCTCGAGCAGCACACGCACGTCCATCTCGCGCCGGTGCCGTTCTATCCGGACTACTATCCGGACGCGCCCGGGGCGACGCTCAGCGGGCGCGTGCTCGAGCCGTTACCCTTCGACGGGCGGCAGCTGGGCGCCTGGTTTGCGCGCCTGAGGCCGCCGCTGCCCGCGTTCACGCTTCTCGGCGGGATGATGGTGGCGCGCGCCGACATCCCCCACTTCCGCAATGTCTTCAAATCTGCGGACTCGCTCGGGCGCGTCCTGCGCCTCGTTGCCGGCTATTGCCTCCAACGCACGCGCTTCCATCGCGGCACGCACCTCGTCCTCGGCAATGCGCTGGCGGCCAGGCTGCTCAAGTCGCTGTTGGAGCTGAGGACGACGATCCTGCTCGACACGTCGACCCTGCGCCTCGTGCGCAAGGACGACCGCGTCTGCGGGGTCGAGGTGCAGATGCCGTCGGGCGAGCGCAGGCTCGTCGAGGCGCGCCGCGGCGTGGTGCTGGCGTGCGGGGGCTTCTCCCACAACAAGGAGCTGCGTGCCCGCCTGCTGCCGGCGGAGGCCGGCGATTGCTCGGCGGCGGCCGAGGGCAGCACGGGCGATGGCCTCGCGCTCGCCCAGGCGGTCGGCGGCGTTCTGGCAGAAGCTGCCGTCAGCCCCGCCTTCTGGACGCCGGCGTCGCTGCCCGCCAGAGGCGACGGCCGACCGGGCGTTTATCCGCACACCGTCACCGACCGGGGCAAGCCCGGCATGCTCGCCGTCAGTGCGGCCGGCCTGCGCTTCACCAACGAGGCCGACAGCTACCACGAGTTTGTCAAGGCCATGCTGCGCACGCACAACCAGCAGCGGGCCATTCCGGCCTACCTCATATGCGATAGCCTGTCGCTGTGGAGGTACGGGTTGGGGGCCATCAAGCCGCTGACGCTACGTCTGGCACCCTATCGGCGGTCGGGGTACCTGGTGGAGGCCCTGAGCCTGCGCACACTGGCGGCGCGGCTCGGCATCGATGCGGGCAACCTCGAGGCCACGGTTGCAATCTACAATCGCGATGCAGCGGCGGGCATCGACACCAGGTTCGGACGCGGCAGCAATGCCTACCACCGCTACGTCGGCGACGCCGCCAACCTGCCCAACCCGTGCATGCGTCCTCTCGACAGGCCGCCCTTCTACGCCGTGGCTCTTTATCCCGCCGACCTCGGCACGGCCACCGGCCTGCGCACCGGCCGCAACGCCGAGGTGCTCGATCGCGAGGGACGCCCCATCGCCGGCCTCTACGCCTGCGGCAACGACATGAGCTCCATCATGTGCGGCGCCTATCCCGGTCCCGGCATCACGCTGGGGCCCGCCCTCGTGTTCGGCTATCTGGCCGCGACGCACATTGCTGCAGGGCGCGAAAGGGATGGCGGGCCTTCCGCCATACCGTCTGCGCAGTAGCGCCGAGCGAACGAAAAGCACCCCGAATCTCGGGCAGGGCGGCGGGGAGGATGGCGGTCGGCGCAGCGGACTGTTATAGGCGTCTGCCCATGGACAAGAGCATCGCCAGCGCAGCTCCCTATTTCGATGCCGGCGAGGTGGGCCGCGAGCTGGTGCGGATCATCGAGGCCCAGAACGGGCGCGCCGTCGAAGCCCGGCCGTCCGTGCTCGCGCGCCTGAAGGACCTCCTGCGCACGGCGCGCACCGAGGCCGCCAGGCAGCTCGCCGCCGACGGCAAGGGCCGCCGCTGCGCCGAGGGCCTCGCCGCCTTCCAGGACGAGCTCATCCGCCTCGTGTTCGACTACACCGTCGCCCACGTCTACCGCGCGACCAATCCCTCCGACGCCGAGCGCATGGCCATCATCGCCACCGGCGGCTACGGCCGCGGCCTGCTCGCGCCCTACTCCGACGTCGATCTCCTGTTCCTGCTGCCCTACAAGCAGACGCCCTGGGGCGAGAGCGTGGTCGAGTACATGCTCTATCTCTTGTGGGACCTCGGGCTCAAGGTGGGCCATGCCACGCGCACGGTGGAGCAGTCGCTCAAGCTGTCGCGCGCCGACGTCACCATCCGCACCGCTCTCCTCGACTCGCGCATGATCCTCGGCGACGAGGGACTGTTCCGCGAGCTGATGGGCCGCTTCCGTCGCGAGGTGGTGGCCGGCACCGCCCGCCAGTTCGTGGAGGCCAAGCTCGCCGAGCGCGACGAGCGGCATCGCCGCGCCGGCGCCTCGCGCTATCGCGTGGAGCCCAACATCAAGGACGGCAAGGGCGGCCTGCGCGACCTGCACACCCTGCATTGGCTCGCCAAGTACCTTTACGGCGACGGGGTGAGCGCCGGCGCCGTCGAGGCCAAGGTGTTCACGGCCGACGAATTCTCCACCTTCCGCCGCTGCGAGGACTTCCTGTGGTCGGTGCGATGCAACCTGCACTTCCTGGCCGGCCGGGCCGAGGAGCGGCTGAGCTTCGACGTGCAGCAGGCGATGGCGGAGCGCCTCGGCTACGTGCAGCGCCGCGGCCTGCGCGCGGTCGAGCGCTTCATGAAGCACTATTTTCTGGTCGCCAAGGACGTGGGCGACCTCACCACCATTCTGTGCTCGGCGCTGGAGATCGAGCAGGTCAAGGCGTCGCCGGGGCTCGGCCAGCTCCTCAATCCGCTCTCCTGGCGCACGCGCCGGCGCCTGCGCGCCTCCAGCGACTTCCGCATCGACAACGGCCGCCTCAACGTCGCCGACGCCGAGGTGTTCAAGCGCGATCCCGTCAATCTCATCCGCTTCTTCGCCAAGGCCGAGCAGACGGGCGCCTTCTTCCATCCCAACGCGGTGCGGCTGCTGCGCCGCTCGCTGCGGCTCATCGACGACAGGCTGCGCAACGACGCGGAGGCCAACCGCATCTTCCTGGGCCTTCTGTGCTCGGAGAAGAACCCCGAGACCACCCTGCGGCGCATGAACGAGGCCGGCGTCCTCGGCCGCTTCGTGCCCGAGTTCGGCAAGGTCGTGTCGATGATGCAGTTCAACATGTATCATCACTACACGGTGGACGAGCACCTGATCCGCACGGTGGGCGTGCTGGCCGACATCGAGCACGGCGCCGCCGCCGAGCCGCACCCGCTCTCCACCTCCATCATCAAGACGATCCAGCACCGGCGCGCGCTCTACGTGGCGGCGTTCCTGCACGACATCGCCAAGGGGCGTATGGAGGACCACTCGGAGGTGGGCGCGCGCATCGCCCGCGAGCTGTGCCCTCGGCTCGGCATGAGCGCGGCCGAGACCGAGACCGTGGCGTGGCTCGTGCAGAACCATCTGGTGATGAGCCTCATCGCCTTCAGCCGCGACATCGCCGACCCCAAGACCATCCGCGACTTCGCCAACGTGGTGCAGAGCCCCGAGCGCCTGAAGCTCCTCCTGGTTCTGACCGTGGCCGACATCCGCGCCGTGGGCCCCAGCGCCTGGAACGGCTGGAAGGGCCAGCTGCTGCGCGGGCTCTACTTCGAGACCGAGCCCGTGGTGGCCGGCGGGCATACCCTGCTCGCCTCGCGCGACCGCAGCGCCGCCGCGCAGGCCGCGGTACGTTCCGCCCTCGCCGACTGGCCCGCCGCGGAGGTGGAACGCTTCATCGCCCGGCACTACCCCGACTATTGGCTGCGGACCGAGACGCGCAAGGTGGTCGAGCACGCCCGGCTCATCAGGTCGGCGGAGCAGGCCGGGGAGACGCTCGCCAGCGCCTGCGTCACCGACGCGTTCACCGCCATCACCGAGCTGTCGCTGTTCGCGCCCAACCACCCGCGCCTGCTGGCGCTGTTCGCCGGCGCCTGCGCCGTATCCGGCGCCAACATCTCGGGCGCCCACATCTCGACCACCCGCGACGGCTTCGCCCTCGACACGTTCCTCCTGGCGCGCGAGTTCGAGCACGACGAGGACGAGCTGCGCCGGGCGCGGCGCATCGCCGAGACCATCGCCAAGCTGCTCAAGGGCGAGATCAGGCTGGGTGCGCTGATGGCCAAGCGGCGCGAGCGCCGCGACAGGATCGACGCCTTCAAGGTGGCACCCGAGGTGATCGTCGACAACGCCGTCTCCAACACATTCACCGTCATCGAGGTGTCGGGCCTCGACCGGCCGGGACTCCTGTTCGAGCTCACGAGCACGCTGTCCGATCTCAATCTCGACATCACCTCCGCCCACGTCACCACGTTCGGCGAGAAGGCGGTCGACGTGTTCTACGTGACCGACCTCACCAACCGGAAGATCACCAGCCCGCAGCGCGACAAGGCCATACGCGAGCGGTTGCTGGCGGTGCTGGGGGCGGACGCGACCGCCCCTGCGGGAGCGAGGTGACGCTGCGGGGAGCCTTGATCCCGGCGCAATCGCGGGCCATCTCCCATGCGCCATGCACACCCTGCGCCTTGCCGCCCTCGCCTTCCTCGCCGCCTTCGTCTCGCCGCTCGCCGTGCACGCGGCCTGGTGGCTCTCCACCGACGAGGCCCAGGCCTGGAACCAGGCCGACTGGTCGAGCGCTCGCCTCCTCCCGGCGGCGGGTGCCAAGCGCGAGGCGCTGGTGCACGTCTATGCCGCGCGCACGGGGCGCTGGAAGGGCATCTTCGCCCACCACAGCTGGATCGTCGTCAAGGACAGGGGGGCGGGCGCCTACACGCGTTACGACAAGGTCGCCTGGGGTCAGCCGGTCAAGATCGACAACTGGGCGCCGGACGCGCGCTGGTACGGCCACCGGCCCATCCTGGTCGGCGCCGTGGAGGGGCCGGCGGCGGAGGCGCTCATCCCCAAGATCCGCGCCGCGGTCGCGCGCTATCCCTACCGGCGCAGCGGCGACTACTCGGTGTGGCCCGGACCCAACTCCAACTCGTTCGTGGCCTATGTGCTCTCGGCCATCCCGGAGGCCGGCATCGCCCTGCCGCCGACGGCCGTGGGCAAGGACTGGCGCGCCGACCGGCGCATCATCGGCCTGACCCCGAGCCGCACGGGCATCCAGGTCTCGCTCGGCGGCTTTCTCGGCCTCAGCGTCGGCTGGGTGGAGGGAGTGGAGATCGACGTGCTGGGCCTCGTCGCCGGCATCGACGTGCGCCGCCCCGCAATCAAGCTGCCGGGGCTGGGACGGATCGGCATGGGCACGGTCGTGTGAGCATCATCCCCGTGCCGCCGCCTTGGCGGCCAGATGGAACTGCCGCACCTTCTCCAAGTCCTTGACGTGGGTGGCGGCGATGTCGGTTTTGGTCTTGGAATCGACGCCGGCCGGCCGAACCGCGCGGATGGCCTCGGCAACGTTGTCGGGGCCGAGGCCGCCCGCCAGGATCACGCGTGTGCCCACCTCCTCGACGATCCGTCGGCTGATGTTCCAGTCGTGCGTGATCCCCAGCGCGCCGATCTGCCTGTCGTGCGGCCGATGGCTGTCGAGCAGCAGGAAGTCGACGAGGCCGCCGTAGGAACGGGCAACGGCGATGCTCTCGGGGCCGGTCACCGGCACGCTGCGCATGATGAGGGGGTCGGGAGAAAGCCGTCTCAAGTCCCGCACATGCTCCGGCCCCAGCAGCTCCGGCGCCGCACCGAGGTGAACGATATCGGGCCGCAGCGCGCGAGCGATGCGGGCAATGTAGGCGACA
This sequence comes from Hyphomicrobiaceae bacterium, assembly GCA_035652635.1. Classification (GTDB taxonomy): domain Bacteria; phylum Pseudomonadota; class Alphaproteobacteria; order Rhizobiales; family Hyphomicrobiaceae; genus AWTP1-13. Next base: position 10,132 of record DASRDL010000209.1, read on the forward strand.
TCGGGAGAGAGGAAGAGCGCACTGAGCTTCGCACCCCCCGCAATCGCCGCGCCGATCTCCATGGCGGCGGCCGGGCTCTGCTCCCGCGGGAAGCTGCCGTCGCCGACGAGCACGCCGACGTGGTCGATGCCGAGGGCGGAGACAGCGGCTGCCTCGGCCGCGGTCGACACTTCGTAGATCTGAGTGAGCATCCGCGGACCAACTATCACGGCATGGCCGCAGACAGAAGCGGCAACGCCTTGCCCTCGCCCCTGCCCTCCGCTACGCCTCGGCCCCCATGAAGCTCTATCGTGCTTTCGCCACCGTCGGTGGCCTCACCATGGTCAGCCGCGTGCTCGGCTTCCTGCGCGACATCCTGCTCGCCAGGGTGCTCGGCACCGGCCTCGTCGCCGATGCGTTCGTGGTGGCCTTCCGCTTCCCCAATCTCTTTCGCCGCCTGTTCGGCGAGGGTGCCTTCAATTCGGCGTTCGTGCCCTTGTTCGCCGGCCGCCTCGAGGGCGAGGGCCCTGCCGCCGCCAAGGCCTTTGCCGAGGAGGCGATGGCGGGGCTCGTGTTCGTGCTCCTGCTGCTGTCGGCCGTGTGCATGATCGCCATGCCGTGGCTGATGCTGGTGCTGGCGCCCGGATTTGCCGCCACTCCGGAGAAGTTCGATCTCGCCGTGGTGATGTCGCAGATCGCCTTCCCCTATCTCTTGTGCATGTCGCTGGTGGCGCTGCTGTCGGGTGTGCTCAACACGCTGGGCCGCTTCGTCGAGAGCTCCTCGATCTCGATCGTCTTGAACCTCACGCTGATGGCGGCCATGGGACTGGCGCTGGCGCTGGGCTACGGCAACGACCGCGACACCGGGCTGGTGCTGGCCTGGGGCATCTTCGCCGCGGGCGTCCTGCAGCTCGTACTGCTCGTCGACGGCGTGCGGCGCAACGGCATGCTGCTGCGGCTGAGGCGTCCGCGCATGACGGAGGGCGTCCGGCGGCTGGTTGTGCTGGGCATCCCCGGCGTGGTGGCCGGCGGCGTCACCCAGATCAACATCGTCATCGGCGGCATGATCGCCTCGTTCCAGGAGCGCGCCGTCTCCTACCTCTACTATGCCGACCGGCTCTACGAGCTGCCGCTCGCCATCATCGGCATCGCCATCGGCGTGGTGCTGCTGCCCGACGTGTCGCGGCACCTGCGCGCCGGCAACCATGCCGCCGTGATGGACAGCCAGAACCGCTCGCTCGAGCTTGCCATGATGCTCACACTGCCGGCGGCGGTGGCGCTGGCCGTGGTGCCCCAGCCCATCGTATCGGTGCTGTTCGAGCGCGGCGCCTTCCGGCCGGAGGACACGATGCCCGTGGCCTGGGCGCTCGCCGTGTTCGCCATGGGGCTGCCGTCGTTCGTCCTGATCAAGGTGTTCTCGCCGGCCTATTTCGCGCGCGAGGACACCGCCACGCCGATGCGCTACGCCAGCATCAGCCTCGTTGCCAACACTCTGGGCTCGGTGGCGCTGTTCTTCCTGTTCCGGGCGGTGGGCCTGATGCCGCACGTGGGCATCGCCGTGGCGACGACGCTCGGCGGCTGGCTCAACGTCGCCCTGCTCTATGCCACGCTGCGCGAGCGCGGCCAGTTCGTGGCCGACGCGCGCCTGCTGCGCGCGCTGCCGCGGATCATCATCGCCAGCGTCCTCATGGGCGCGGCGCTGCTGGCGGCAGCGGGGGCGCTCGGCACCCGTCTCGCCGCGAGCGGCCCGGTCGAGCGCTTCGCCGCGCTGGCGGCGCTGGTGGCTGTCGGCCTCGTCGTCTATGCCATTGCCGCCTTCGGCCTCGGGGCCGTCACCCCGCGCCAGCTGCTGGGGCAATTGCGCGGCGGCCGATCCGGCGGTGCGGCCTGATCGCTCTTGCGCGCGTGCGCCGCCCGCGCAATAACCCGGCCCGCCGCTAGTCCAAGGGATGAGCCATG
>DASRDL010000210.1:0-15242 GCA_035652635.1 Hyphomicrobiaceae bacterium
ACCAGCTTGAATTGCTGCGGGGGAACGAACGTCAGCCACAGCCCGTGCTTGGCGCAGATCGAGCAGTTGCAGGCGATGGCCGCGTCAGGATCGGTGGTCGCCTCGAAGCGCACCTTGCCGCAATGACAGCCCCCCGAGTAGGTCTTCAGTCCCGACATGACGCCGACCCTCCAGCAACGTCTGTGCATCATCGGCGGTTCCGGGTGCCATAGGCAACTGCCGCGCGAGGGTTCCCTCTGCATAGCAGCGGCGCACTTCCGCAACGGACCGCAGGGCGCTACCTTCGCAGGTGCAAAAAATCAACCACGCCGGAGCCTCGGCACAATGCCGCTCGCCACATCGCCAGGACCCACGTCCCGCATCTACTTCTCGCAGCGGTTGCGCCTCCACTACGTCGACTGGGGCAATGCCGGCGCGCCGCCGCTCCTGCTGGTGCACGGCGGCCGCGACCACTGCCGCAACTGGGATTGGGTGGCCGAGGCCTTCGCGAAGGACTGGCACATCATCGCCCCCGACCTGCGCGGCCACGGCGACAGCCAATGGTCGCACGACGGCAGCTACATGATGTCGGGCTACATATACGACCTCGCCCAGCTCATCCATCAGCTCAAACTGGCACCCGTTACCATCATCGGCCACTCGCTCGGCGGCAACATCGCGCTGCGCTACACGGGCCTCTACCCGGAAAACGTCGCCAGGCTGATCGCCATCGAGGGCCTGGGCCCGAGTCCCAGGATGCTGGCGGAGCGCAACAGGAAGAGCTTCCCCGAGCGCATGCGCGCCTGGATCGACGAGCAGCGCGCGCTGGCGGGGCGCATGCCGCGCCGCTACGCCTCCATCGAGGATGCCTTCAAGCGCATGCAGGAGGAGAACAAGCACCTCTCCCCCGAGCAGGCGCGCCACCTCACCGAGCACGGCGTCAACCAGAACGAGGACGGCACCTACAGCTGGAAGTTCGACAACTACGTGCGCTCGTGGCCGCCCTACGACATGCGCCAGACGCACATGGAGGAGCTGTGGGGGCGCATCACCTGCCCGACGCTGCTCGTCTACGGCAAGGAGAGCTGGGCTTCCAATCCGCTCGAGGACGGTCGGGCGAAGCACTTCAGGAATGCACAGATCGTCGCCATCGAGGGTGCCGGCCACTGGGTGCACCACGACAAGCTCGACGAGTTCGTGGCCCTCGCCCGCCGGTTCCTCGCCTGAGCCTCACTTGCCCAGCGACTTGCGGCCGATGGCGAGCGCCTCGCGCAGCACTTCCGCGTCGCCTATGTGATTGGCGAGCAGGAGCACGAGGCGCGCATTGAGCGCCGCGCTCTCGGCTTCGCTGAGCCCGGCATGGGCCTCGATGATGGCGGCATAGACGGCGTCCGGATCGGCCATATTGGCCTCGCGCTGCAACCCCATGGGCTCCTCGCACACTCCCATCCTCGGCCATGCCGGAGCATTCTCCGGCCGGCGCATATCGCTGTCATCTCGGCATCTCGCGCAAGCGAAATATCCGGCATCCGGCGGCCGGGAAGCGGTCGTGCGTCCTCGCGAGCGGAGAGCGGGCCGGCCCGTGCCTGGGTCCCGGCCTTCGCCGGGATGACGGCGGTGGGGAGGTCGCCACGAAACCGATACGTCGTCACCATGGTGTCATCCCTACGCCACCACCATGACGTCATTCCGGTGCCGCGACCGTGACGTTATCCATGACGTCATCCCGGTGCCGCGACCGTGACGTCATCCCGGCGCCGCTTGCGAGCGACAGCGAGCAAGCGGGAACAGGCCGGGACCCATGCACTTCAAAGCACGCTGTCGCTTTCGGCATGTGTGCCGAACGGCGGACCCGGAGGGCGGTCGTGCTTCCTCGTGAGCGGAGAGCAAGCCGGCCCGTGCCTGGGTCCCGGCCTTCGCCGGGATGACGGTGGTGGGAGGTCGTCGGGGACGCGATACTCACGAGCGGACAGCGAGCGGGCACGTACATGGGTCCCGGCCTTCGCCGGGATGACGGTGGGGGAGGTCGTCGGGGAACCGATACTCACGAGCGGAGAGCGGGCCGGCGCGTGCATGGGTCCCGGCCTTCGCCGGGATACGGCACCGCGCGCCCGGCAACCAGCGAACGGTTGAACGTCGACCGGGCCATCAACGATACTGGCCCGGGCCGGCGACGACCGCGCCGCCAACAGGAGGCAAGAGCATGGCACAGAACGCACCGCGCATCGGCTGGATCGGCGCCGGACGCATGGGCACGCCGATGGCGGAGCGCCTGATCAGGGCCGGCCACGACGTCACCGTCTGGAACCGCACGGCCGCCAAGGCCGAGCCGCTGGCCAAGCTAGGCGCCAGGATCGCCAAGAGCGCCGCCGACCTCGCTGCCAGCGACGTGGTGTTTTCCATCATCTCCACCGGCAACGATCTGGAGGAGGTCTACTTCGGTCCGGCCGGCGTCATGGCGGCCAAGGGCAAGCTGCCCGCCGTCCTGGTCGACTGCTCCACCATCGGCGTCGAGGAGTCGGCCGCCATCCGCAGGCGCCTCTCCGCCGCCGGCACCCAGTACATCGCCGCGCCCGTGAGCGGCAACGCCCGTGTCATCGTCGCCGGCAGGCTCTCCGCCGTGGCCTCGGGCCCCGCCGACGCCTTCGCCCGGGTCGAGCCGCTCATCAAGGTGTTCGCCCCCAACGGGGTCGCCTACGTCGGCGAGGGCGAGCTCGCCCGCGTATGCAAGATCGCCCACAACGTCATGCTGGGCGTCGTCATCGAGAACCTGATCGAGATCACGCTGCTGGCCGCCAAGATGGGCGTGCCGCGCCACGCCTTCCTCGCCTTCATCAACAACTCGGTGATGGGCTCCGCCTTCACACGCTACAAGTCGCCCGCCCTCGTCAACCTCGACTGGACCACCACCTTCACGCCGGAGCTGCTGCGCAAGGACCTGGACCTGGGGCTCGAGCTCGGCCGCGAGATGGAGGTGCCGATGCCGGTGACGGCCGCCGCGCGCGAGATGCTGCAGGCCCATATCGGCCGGGCGCGCACGCTGCCCGATGCCGACAAGATGCTGGCCGCCGACTTCGCCGCCCTGCTGGAAACGATGGCCCAGGCCGCGGGCATGAAGCTCGAGAGCGAGAACAGGAAGGTGCCGACCGGTCTCGAGTAGCCGACATCGAGACCTTCAGTTGGGGAGCCGCAGGATGACGAGAGCCGCCATGCTCGCCTGCTCGGGGATCCTCGGGGCTGTCGCCTCCGTCCCGTCGCCGGCGCTCGGCGCCGACACCGCGCTCGGGCGCCACCTGGCGGGCGAGTGCGTCACCTGCCACCCGCGCGACAACCGCCCGGTCGGCATCCCGGCCATCTTCGGCTGGCCGCCCGACCAATTCATCGCCGTGCTCAAGTCCTACAAGGCCAAGGAGCGCGCCAATCCGGTGATGCAGAGCATCGCCGCCAGCCTGAGCGAGGAGGAGATGGCGGCGCTCGCCGCCTACTTCGCCACGCTGAAGCCGCCCGCACGCTGAGCCTGTGCCCGCCGCCCCCGGGCGCCGCTTCATCCGAGGAACGGCAGCTTCACTGCCAGCGTGAAGCCGTTGAGCATCAACAGCACGCCGAGCGCACCGAGCCCGCCGCTCAGGCCCAGCAGCGGCATGCTGCCGATGATGAGGTGCACCGAGGCCAGCACGATGGCGATCTGCAGGAGTGCCTGGCTCCAGTCGAAATAGGGATCCTTGCGCAGCGCCACGTCGCGCTCCTGCTCCAGCGTCTTGGCCTTGGCGAACAGCTCGTCGAGGCCCTCCTGCTTGTCGGGCTCGCTGGTGAGGCGCTGGGCGAGGGCGCGGTACTCGGCAACCTTGGCGGCGATCGCCTGCCGGGTCGCCGCCGGCAGCTCGGGCTCGGTGGCGAGCCTGAGCTCCAGCTCGTCGATGGCGAGCCTGATGGTGTGCCGACGAATGTTCTTGGCCTGAAAGAAGGCCCATGTGTTGGAGGCCTCGATGTTGGCCCTGGTGGCGTCCTTGGCGGCATTGCCGCCGCCGACGCCGCAGATGGCGAGCAGCACCGCAAGGATACCGATATAGACGCCCACCCACTTGTTGCGCGCCTCGCTGTCGGAGCTCAGCCGCTCCATCACCTCGTCCATCGACATCGCCAGCTCCCCGGCCAGATGATCCCTGCGCCTCCCCGCTCCCGGAACGACGCCGACTGCACATGTTATGCAATCCGTGTGTCGTCAATGTGAGGCGTGGACGCGCGCCAACTTCGCCCTATCGTGTGTCCGCGGCGACGCCTGCACCAGGCTGCCGCCGGCATTTCCCACAAAACCCGGAGAGGCAAGCCTCGGCTATGCAAGCGCAAGCGCCCGGCAGCCCGGAACGCCCCGATCGCGCCACCATCGAGGTGCGCATCCACGAGGTCGGGCAGATGTTCAACTCGCTCGATCCCTCCCCGTTCACCGAGCGCGACCTCGACGACGATGCCGAGGAGTATATCGTCGGCTGGGCCCGCGAGGTGGACACCGGCAAGCCGTTCCGGATCGTCGTCCATCTCCCCGCCGGCGAGGCCTCGAAGGCCGCCGAGCGCGGCCTGGAATCGGCCATCGGCAACTACTTCGCCTACCGCACCGGCATGCTCGAGCGCGACCTGAGCGACCTCGTCCGGGTCGGGCGGCGGTCGCTCGGCATCGGCATCGTCGTGCTGGCGGTGTGCATCGGCCTGAGCCAGGTGCTGAGCGCGGCGCTGCCGCAATCGGCGCTGGCCCTGCTCGTCGCCGAGGGCGTCATGATCTTCGGCTGGGTGGCGAACTGGCGGCCGGCCGAGATCTTCCTCTACGACATCTGGACCGTGCGCCGCCGCATCGATCTCTACCGCCGCCTGGCCGACGCCGATATCGAGCTCAGGCCGTTCTGATCGGCCCGCGATCAGCCCTCGCCTCGACGGTCCCGGGCAGGGGCTCCCGTCCGCGCGAGGGGCCTGACCCCTGCGTCTCAACCCGACACGGCCAGCAGCGGCCGGCCGGGCGTCGCCTCCAGAGCGGCAGCGACGGCCTGGTCGACCGTCTCGAGCCACACGAACTCCACCGTGCGCCGCACCTCGTCGGGAATGTCGTCGAAGTCCTTGCGGTTGCGGGCGGGCAACATGATGCGCTTGATGCCGGCGCGGGCCGCGGCCACCACCTTCTCCTTGATGCCGCCGACCGGCAGCACGAGACCGCGCAGGCTGATCTCGCCCGTCATGGCGGTGTCGCTCCTCACCGTGCGCTCGGTCAACAGGGACACGAGCGCCATGAACATCGCCACGCCGGCGCTCGGACCGTCCTTGGGGATGGCGCCGGCCGGCACGTGCACGTGGATGTCGCTCTTCTCGAAGCGGGCAGGGTCGATGCCGAGCGCGGCGGCACGGGCCTTGACGATGCTGAGCGCAGCCTGTGCGCTCTCGCGCATCACCTCGCCGAGCTGGCCGGTCAGGATCAGCTTTCCACCGCCCGGCGTGCGCGTCGCCTCGATGAACAGGATGTCGCCGCCCACCGGCGTCCAGGCGAGGCCCGTGGCGACGCCGGGCACGCTCGTGCGCATGGCCACCTCGCTCTCGAATTGCGGCGGCCCCAGCACGCTGCCGAGGTCCTCCTCGCCGATCGCGATCGGCCCCGCCTCGCCCTCCGCGATGCGCACCGCCGCGTGGCGCATAGCCTTGCCGATCTCGCGCTCGAGGCTGCGCACGCCGGCCTCGCGCGTGTAGTGCTGGATGGTCGCGCGCAGCGCCTCGTCGCTGATCTCGGCCTGGCCGGCCTTGAGCCCGTTGGCCTCCAGTTGCCGGCGCACCAGATAGCGGCGCGCGATCTCGAGCTTCTCGTTTGCCGTGTAGCCCGACAGCGAGATCACCTCCATGCGGTCGCGCAGCGGCCCTGGGATGGTGTCGAGCACGTTTGCGGTGGTGATGAACACCACGCGCGAGAGGTCGAACGGCACCGCCAGGTAGTTGTCGCGGAAGGTACCGTTCTGCTCGGGGTCGAGCACCTCCAGCAGCGCGGCGCTGGGATCGCCGTGGATGCCGGCGCCGAGCTTGTCGATCTCGTCGAGCATCATCACGCAGTTGCGCGACCCCGCCTTGCGGATGGCCTGGATGATGTTGCCGGGCAGCGCACCGATGTAGGTGCGGCGGTGGCCCCTGATCTCGGCCTCGTCGTGCACGCCGCCGAGGCTCACGCGCACGAACTTGCGGCCCATGGCGCGGGCGATCGACTGACCCAGCGAGGTCTTGCCCACGCCCGGCGGTCCGACCAGGCACAGGATCGGCGCCTTGCCCTGAGGGGCGAGCTTGCGCACGGCCAGATACTCGATGATGCGCCGCTTGATCTTGTCGAGGCCGTAGTGGTCCTCGTCCAGCACGCGCCGCGCCTCGGCGATGTCGATCGGCGGCTCCTCGGGCAGCGCCCAGGGCAGCTCGGTCAGCCAGTCGAGGTAGGTGCGGACCATGCCGTACTCGGCCGACGCCTCGGGCATGCGCTCGAGCCGGCGCAGCTCCTTACGTGCCTGCTCCTCCACCTCCTTCGGCATCTGCGCCTTGGCGATCGCCTCGCCGAGCTCGGCGATCTCGGCCTTGCCCTCCTCGCCCTCGCCGAGCTGGCGGCGGATGGCGGCCAGCTGCTCGCGCAGCAGCACCTCACGCTGGCGCTCGTCGATGGCGGCCTTGGTCTGGCGCCCGATCTCCTGGGAGAGGCGCAAGACCTCGATGCGCTGCTCGAGCAGCCGCGAGACCTTCTCCATGCGCGCGGCAATGTCGATGGTCTCGAGGATCTCCTGCTTCTCCTCGGGCTTGAGATCCATGTAGGCCGTGGCGAGGTCGGCGAGCTGCGCCGGCGAGTTGACGGCCTGGATCGCGGCCAGCAGCTCCGGCGGCGCCTGCGGCAGCAGCTGCAGGGCCTCCACCGCCTGGCGCTGCAGGTTGAGGAAGCGCGCCTCGATCTCGGGTCCGCGGCTGTCGGGCTCGGGGATGCGCGCCACGCGCGCCACCATGAACGGCCAGCCCGCCAGGAACTCCATGACCTGGAAGCGCTGGTCGCCTTGGGCCACGAGGTGGTGGGTGCCGTCGGGCGCCGTGACGTAGCGGGCGACGTTGGCGACCGTGCCGATGCGATGCATGTCGGCCGCACCCGGCTCGGCCACGTCGGCCCGGCGCTGCATGAGGATGCCGATCTGGCGCTGCTCGCGCACCGCCTGCTGCGCGGCCGCCACCGACCCCGGCCGGCCGATCGTGAACGGCAGCACCAGCCCCGGAAACAGCACGGTGTTGCGCACCGGCACGATGATCAGCGCGTCAGTGGGCACAGGGGGCAGGTTGCCCGCCCCGGCGCCGTGCCCGTCGCGTGAAGCCGCATCAGCCACGGAAAGCCTCCGCCTTGTCGAGGGTGATCAGCAGACAGCCATGAACGGCCGAGCGGCTGACGCCGCGGTAGCGGCCGGCTGGCAGGCGCACGCGCCGCTCGAAGCGGCCCTGCGGCAGCTCCAGCCGATGGATGACTGCAGTGTTGAGCTCGCGCGGCAGCTGGCGCGTGCCGGCGATGACGAGGTCGGCGCCGTCGATGGCAGCCTCCACCTCGTCGGCGTCGACGCCCGGCAGGGCGACGAGCACCAGGACCTCGCGGGCCGTCTCCAGGATGTCAACGGGCGGCTCCCACACCGGCTGCTGCGCGCCGGCGCCCGTCGGCCTGAAGAGCTCCCGATGCAGACGGTCGGCCCTGGCCAGCATCGCCAGCGCCTCCGACCACATCCAATCACGCGGAAACTTGCCTTCCATCGTTCGACCCCTCGGCCGTCGCAGCCGCTGCTGCCGCCTGCTGTCAGGTGGCCCCGCCGGCGCCATTCTTCAAGCCGCACGGCCGCACGGCCGCCGGGCCGCGAGCGGCCTACTTCTTGTCGGGCGTTGCCGCCCCCGCGGGCGGCGGCGCGCCGCCGGGGCAGGGATAGCGCTCCGACAGCGCGCGATGGGCGAGCAGCGCGAACGGCTCCTCGAGGTCCTGGCGGTGGTTGCGCAGGAAGTCCACCACCACGCGGTGCGTCTCGCCGAGGGTCGCACCCTTCGCCACGCAGAACGCCCGCTTCTCGCCCAGCACCCGGGCGCGCAGCTCGTCGTACTCCACCAGCGCACGCACGTAGATCGCGCACTCGATCTGCCCGTCGGCCTCGGGGCTCGTGCATTTCCTGAGCCAGAGCATGCCCGACTTGTGATCGTAGGCCCGGGCCGGGTCGAGCCACGCAGAGCCGCCGGCGAGTGAGGCGCAGGCGAGTCCCAGCGCCAATGCGCGCGCGAGGATCATCCAGAGGCCCTCATCTGAACTTCGCGACCCGCTCGGCCTGCTCCAGGATCACGCGCGCGTTGTCGGCCGCGGCCGTGCCGGTGGGCTCGCCCTTGTACATGATCCTCGGATTCGACCAGAAGGGGATGCGCGGACAATCGCCGCAGCCCTCCCGGTAGCTCATCATGTCGCGCCATTTGCTGCCGTTGACGTAGCCGTGCGCGAAGGCGAACGGCGCATCGTTGGGATCGACGGCGCGGTCGTGGCGGGCGCCGATGATGTGGCCGATCTCGTGCGCGATCGAGTAGGTGATCGCAGCACAGGTGTGGTGCACGACGAAGAACGCCTCCTCCGCCTCGGCACCGACGCGCGTGGCCTGCCCGCACCCCGTCGGGCTGTCGATGATGAGGCCGACCACGTCGGCGCGCTTCTCGTTGCGCAGCTTCTTGAGCTCCTTGAATGGCCCCTCGCCGTCGACCATGCGGTAGAGGTGGTCGAAGTGGTCGCTGTTGCCTTCCTCGTAGGCGACCTCCTGGTAGTGCACGAGCCGCAGGCTGATATTGCCGAGGCCGCTGTTGCGGAACGTGTCGTTGGCCTGCTCGATGGCAAGCGTGAGCAGATCGGAGGGCTCGCGGATGTAATGCCTGGCCGCGGCCGGCGTGTAGAGCAGCATCACATCGATGGTGATCGCCTTGGCCTCCAGCGCCTGGCGCTCGGCATCGGGGAACGGCGCCACCGCCGGCTCCGGCGGCAGCGGACGCGGCGTCACCGGCTGGGCCGGGGTGTCGCGTGGGGCGCCCATCGACTTGCCCTCCGAGCCCGGCGCATGATCGGGCGGCATCTTGCGCGGGTCGACCTCGACCATGGTGTGGATGTCCCCGCCCATATGGCTCACGAGGTAGATGCGGCCCTTGTAGCCGAACTGGCCCGTGAGATGCCCGTCCTGCCACAGCATCAGCACGGCACGCTCGCCCGTCTCCTCCACCTCGCCGCTCCAGGTGAGACCGCGCGCCGACTTCACCACCGGCCGCGTGCGCACCAGCGTCACGTCGCCGGTCTCGCCCAGCGGCAGCACCACCTTGGCGAAGCGGTCCTGGGCCGGTCCGGCCGCGCCTTTCGGGCCGGGCGGCTCCACCTGACGCGTGAGGGCATGCTCGGCCACGGCCGCATCCGGCATTCGCACGATGCCGAGGTTCACCGTCTCCGGCTGGCTCGTGGCCTTGTCGATCACAGCCTGCTGCGCCGGCGTGAGGGACACGTCCGCCTTCTTGCGGCGCTCGAGGATGTGCTGCCAATTCTCCTTGAGGCGCGTCACCTTGGCGCCCATCCGTTCGAGCCGCTTCTTCATCGCCTCGGCTCTGGCCTTTGGCAACGACCACACGTCCGAGCCCGTGGTTTCGAGTCTCCTCTTCTCGATCTTGCCCTTGAGGCGCGAAAGCAGGCCTCGGACCTTGGACTCCTGCCCGGCCGGGGCGGTGATGATCACCTGCTCGCTCTCGGCCGTCCCGGCCGCCGGCTTGGTCTGCGCCGCCGCCGGTCCGACGAGGGCAACGAGCAGCAGTCCCGTACCGAACACCACGGCAAGCCTGCGCATTGGCCGTCCTTCCTCACATGATGCCGGCGTGAGCCGCTTTTCCGCCCACCGCGGACGATCCGCGACCGCAGCATGGACCCCGTTCAGTGAACCAATACTTGTCGACCCAGCCTGTACGGCGGTGGGGCGGCGCGTCGATCACAACTCTTCACACCCTTGCGAGTCGTCCTGCAACGGCAGCGCTCCGACCCCACATCTGCGACGGAAGGTTGCCGTGCAAACCCGACGACGGAAGGCCATGCGGATGCTACACAAACTGACAGCCGAATTGCGCGAAATCGCCTGGCTCGCCTCGATGGTCGGCACCCTTTCCGTAGTCGGCGTGACCTTGGCGATCGCCGCCGCTATCGCCATCGAGCGCCTCTCCGTCGCCGTGTAGGCAGGTCCCCCGGGGCCGCCGGACCCGCCTGAGGGCTGCGGGCTCCGCCGATGTCGGGTAAGCCTGCGCGCTGACCACCGCCGGCCGCCGGAGGGGCTCTTGAAGCGCGCATGGGAGATCGGGGCCCTCCTTTGGGCCCTCCCGCTGGCCTTGGCCATATCGGCTCTGTCGCTCTGGGCTTTCCCGGTGCGCTTGGCTCTGGCGTCCTGCGCGCCGGGCTGGGCCATGCTGGCCGTCGCGCTCGTCGATGCGCGGCACTTCATCGTCCCCGATGTCCTCTCGCTGCCCGCCATTCCGGCCGGACTGCTGGCCTCGGGCAGCCTCCTCGATCCTTCCGCCGACATCCCGCGGCGCAGCAGGCCGGCGATCGAGACCAGCCCCAGAGCCGCGGTCTCCGCCATCAGCAGCACCAGCGACAACATCTGCCAGCCCACCCACGCACCGGCGGCCGCCGCCAGATCCCGTTCGGCGCCTTCCTCGCCCCCGCGATCTGGGTGGTGTGGGTGCTCGATGCCTTCGGCCGCGGCGCCTGAGCGCCACCGGGCGTTGGTAGCGCGATTGCCCTGATGCGCACCCCAATGCCATAAGGCTGGTCGACCCCCCTCTCCCGGCCCGAGGGCTCGCGGGAGAGTATCGGGGACGAGGGGCTGGCCGCATGTTCAAGCGCATCCTGATCGCCAACCGCGGCGAGATCGCCGCCCGCATCATCCGCACCTGCCGCCGCCTGGGCGTGGAGACGGTGGCGGTGGTGTCGGCCGCCGACCGCACCGCGCCCTTCGCCCGCATGGCCGACGAGGTGGTGGAGATCGGGCCCGGCCCCGCCGCCGACAGCTACCTGCGCATCGACCGCATTATCGAGGCCGCGCGCGGCACCGGGGCGCAAGCCGTGCACCCCGGCTACGGCTTCCTCGCCGAGAACGCCGACTTCGCCGACCGCCTCGCCCGCGCCGGCATCCGCTTCATCGGGCCCTCGCCCGATGCCATGCGCCGAATGGGCGGCAAGGCAGAGGCCAAGGCCATTGCGGCCAAGGCCGGCGTGCCGGTGGTGCCGGGCTATCACGGCGATGCGCAGGGCCTGAAGGTGCTCGCCCGCGAGGCGGCGCGCATCGGCTATCCGGTGATGATCAAGGCGGTGGCCGGCGGCGGCGGCCGCGGCATGCGCCGTGTCGAGCGCGAGGCCGACCTCGCCGCTGCGCTGGAGAGCGCGGAGCGGGAGGCCAAGGCCGCCTTCGGCGACGGCCGTGTCCTCATCGAGAAGGTGATCGAGCGGCCGCGCCACATCGAGGTGCAGGTGTTCGGCGACGCCCACGGCAATGTCGTGCACCTCTTCGAGCGCGACTGCTCGCTGCAGCGGCGCAACCAGAAGGTGATCGAGGAGGCGCCCGCTCCCGGCATGTCGGCGGAGCTGCGCGCCAGGATCACCTCTGCCGCCGTCGCCTGCGCGCGCGCCGTCGGCTACGAGGGCGCCGGCACGGTCGAGTTCCTCGTCGAGGGCGGCGGCCTCGGGCCCCAGGCGCCCTGGTACTTCATCGAGATGAATACCCGCCTGCAGGTCGAGCACCCCGTCACCGAGGCCATCACCGGCCTCGACCTCGTCGAGTGGCAGCTGCGCGTGGCCGCCGGCGAGCGGCTGCCGCTCGGCCAGTCGCAGATCGCCATGTCGGGCCATGCCATCGAGGCCCGCCTCAACGCCGAGGACCCGGCCAGGGCCTTCCTCCCCTCCACCGGCCCCATCGTCGCCTTCGAGACGCCGCAGCTGGAGGGCCTGCGCGTCGATACCGGCGTGGAGGCCGGCTCGGTGATCCCGCCCTTCTACGATTCCATGATCGCCAAGCTGATCGCGCATGGTCCGGACCGCGCCGCCGCCATCGCCACGCTGTCGCAGGCCCTGGAGGAAACGGCCGTGGCCGGCCCCAAGACCAACGCGGCGTTCCTGCACGCACTCCTCGCTCACGCTGCCTTCCGGTCGGGCGAGATGGACACCGGTCTCATCGCCCGTGAGCTGGCGACGCTGGCGCCGGCGAGCTTCGATGCCAAGGCCGTTGCCTTCGGTGTCATGCACATGCTCTGGCACGCCCACGATGCGGCAGAGCTCTCGCGCGGCGGAGCGGGCGAGCGCTATTCGCCCTGGAGCGTGCAGGACGCCTTCCAGATCGGCGCGCCGCGCCGCCAGCGGCTCACCGTGCTGGCCGACGGCCGGCCCACCGAGGTGCACGTGGCGTGGGGCGCCAGCGGTCCGGCCGTGACCGTGCCCGGCGAGCGCCCGGCGCCGCCCTGGCCGCGCCGCAGCATCCGCGTCGTCGGCGAGGGCAATCCCGTCTACGTGCTGCACGACATGCGCCAGACCGAGCTCGCCTGGCCCACCTTCGACGCCGCCGCCGGCGAGGAGGAGGGTGACGGGCATGCCGTGCGTGCGCCGATCATCGGCCGCGTCGCCAAGGTGTTCGTGGGCCAAGGCGACCAGGTGGCCAAAGGCGACCGCATCGCCGTGGTCGAGGCCATGAAGATGGAGCACGTCCTGCACGCCGCCCGCGCCGGCCGCATCGCCAGGCTGGCCGCCAAGGAAGGCGACCAGGTCGCCCAGGGCGCCCTCATCGCCATGCTGGCGGATTGACGGTTGTCATCCGGGAAGCCGCGCAGCCGACGCTGTCATCCCGGCCGGGCGCCAAGCGCGCGAGCCGGGACCCAAACGCTTCCCTGCGACCTGGTCCCGGGTAGCCGCTGCGCGGCTTCCGGGATGACAACGCTGCGTTTGATGACGCTACAGCGCCAGGTCGCTCGACTGGATGCGCTTGACGCCCGCTGCCTCCATCGCCTTCCACGCCGCCGCCAGCGAGCCCTGCGTGTCGATGCCGCGGCACGCATCCTCGATGACGTAGGCGGCAAGGCCCAGCTTGCGCGCGTCGATGGCGGTCCAGCCGACGCAGAAGTCGGTGGCGAGCCCCGTCACGAACACGGTGTCGATGTTGCGCCCCTTGAGATAGCCGTCGAGCCCGGTCTTGAGCTTGCCGTCCGCCTCGATGAAGGCCGAGTAGCTGTCGACCTTGGGGTTGTGGCCCTTGCGGATGACGAGCTGCGCATGTGGGATGTCGATCCCTTTGTGAATGGCGGCACCGTCAGTGCCTTGCACGCAGTGGTCGGGCCAAAGGATCTGCTTGCCGTAGGGCAGATCGACGCTCTCGAACGGCTTCTTGCCGGGATGTGAGGAGGCAAACGAGATGTGGCCCGGCGTGTGCCAGTCCTGGGTCAGCACCACGTTCTGGAAGGCCTTGGCGATGCGGTTGATGACCGGGATCACCTCCTCGCCCTTGGCGACCGCCAGGCTGCCGCCCGGCAGGAAGCAGTTCTGCACGTCGACGACGATGAGCGCGGCGGTCGCGTCGGGCTTGATCTTGCCTTGCGCGCGCGCTCTCGGAACGATGGAGGCGAGCGACAGGCCGCCGGCGGCGGCGAGGAACGAACGGCGGGACAAATCCTGCATGGGACCCCTCCTGCGGGAACGATGCTGGTGCCTTCTTCCCCAGCTTAAGGCCGCCCAGGGGTCGCCGGAAGCGCGATCGCTGCTATGATGTTGCCCAGGGTGTCTGCCGGAGGCGTGCGGGCGGCGTGCGCCCGGTGGTGGCCGAGGAGGTCGAATGTCCCTGCATCTGGTCAAGCTGTGCGTCGGCTGTGATTCGATCGAGGACCTGGCGAGCTGGCAGACCGAGCGCCTGAAGGCACGCCGCCGTGCCGGCGAGAAGAGCCCGCGCCTCTTCCACCGCACTTTCCAGATGCCGAAGCGCCGCGCCGAGCTCCTCGACGGCGGCTCGCTCTACTGGGTGATCAAGGGCCTGATCCAGGTACGCCAGCCGCTCGCCGACATCACCGAAGGCACCCGGGAGGACGGCACGCCCTGCTGCCTCCTCGTCTTCAGGAACGAACTGGTGCCGGTGCGCCCCACACCGCGCCGCGCCTTCCAGGGCTGGCGCTACCTCGACCCGGACGAGGCCCCCGAGGACCTCGCGCGCCGCGCCGCCGGCAGCATCGGTGCCATGCCGCCGAAGCTGCGCAAGCAGCTCGCCGAGCTGGGGTTGCTGTGAGCGCCCCGCCTTTCGCATCGAAGGCGGATGCGCCTTCGATGCGCGCGAGGGAGGCGCACACCACGCACCGGCAGCCCGACACGCTGGCCGCGCCCGGGAGATGGAGAGGCAAGGGGAGCGGGACGGGATGCCCGGCTCGATTTTTCCGGTAACGCGGCATCCGCGTCCCACGCTGCGGGCCGGGACTCCGGGCACGGCGGACGGTGAGCCACGCTCCGTCCCGATCGTTCTTTCCCGGGGTCGCCCGAAGGCGCCACCGACCTGCAGCCCTCGGCTTGGCACCGACGGCGCGCGTCGCGACAGCGCTCCCCTCGTGTGCCGAGGCGCCAACAGCCTGGCACATGGGCAACCGACGGGGATAAGCCCCGCTGCCCGAGCGGGCATCCCCGGCCACTCCAACGGCACCGATGCTCGGCCGCTTCTGTCTTGCCTCGAAACCTGTCGGAAATGAAACGGGGTCACAAGGGGAGGCAAAGCCAGGCGCCCAAGCACGTCTTGGGAGTTGTCACTTTGCACCCCATCTGCGAGGAGTGACACGTCGTCGTGCCTGAGCCGGTCTTGCAGGTCGTGTGGACCGGGCCGCGACCGACGCGGCCCTGCCCAGCCATGATGTTCTTGAGGCCGTTCGTCGAAAAGAGGACGGCGAGATCGTGGGTCAATGATTCGCCGGCCACTGCGACCTTGACGCAATCGGCGGCGTGAGCCGTGGCGGAAAATGCGCAGATCATCGCCGCCGCTGCCAAACCTCGTCGCAAGGAACGCATGTGCCCTCCGGAAATGATTCGTCCCAGCCTGCAAGCTAGTTGAGCGCATGGCCTTCGCCAACGGAATTGGACCGCAAGCTGGGCTATCCCGAAAATGAATTGGTAAGCGTGCCGCATTTGCCACCCGTCAGGCGGCCCGGCGAGTGCCTGAACGAGACAAAGT
>DASRDL010000211.1:0-4810 GCA_035652635.1 Hyphomicrobiaceae bacterium
CTCGTCTGGTCGAAGCTGATCCGCGAGTACGTGCTGGGCGACCGCGACGGCATGATCGATCTCAGGGCCTGGAATGCCGATCAGACCCGCATGCCCTATCGCATGCACTCGGAGTACCTGCGCGGTCTGTTCCTGGAGAACCGCATCACCGCCGGGCGCTATGCGGTCGACGGGCGGGTCATCGCGCTCAAGGACATCCGCGCGCCGATGTTCGCGGTGGGCACCGAGGCCGACCACATCGCGCCCTGGCGTTCGGTCTACAAGGTCAATCTCTTCACCGACAACGACTGCACCTTCCTGCTCACCAGCGGCGGGCACAATGCCGGCATCGTGTCCGAGCCCGGCCATCGCAATCGGCATTTCCGCATCGGTCGGCGCGCGTCCGGCGATCGCTACCTGTCGCCGGATGCGTGGCTGGCGCAGGCGACGCTCGAGGAGGGCTCCTGGTGGCCGACATGGTCCGCCTGGCTCGCTGCCGGGAGCACGGCCGAGCGGGTGCCGCCCCCGCCGATGGGCCGGGCGGACAAGGGGCTGCCGCCTCTCGGACCGGCACCCGGCGCCTACGTGCTGCAGCCGTGAAGGCCGCGCGGCTGTGAAGGCCGCGCGGCTGGCGCCCTGCCGCCGTCTTGCGTAGGCTCCTCCCCAGGGATCAGGGAGGAAACGAGCCATGCAGGTCGGCGTCGCCATGTTCTGCACCGACTATTCGATCACCCCGACGGAGCTCGGGCGCGCCCTCGAGGCGCGCGGCTTCGAGTCGCTCTGGCTGCCGGAGCACAGTCACATTCCGCTCTCCCGCGTCTCGCCGTTCCCGCAGGGCGGCGACCTGCCCAAGAAGTACTACGACGTCATGGACCCGTTCGTGGTGCTGGGCGCGGTGGCCGCCGTCACCAGCCGGCTCAAGATCGCCACCGGCATCTGCCTGGTGCCGCAGCGCGATCCGATCCAGACGGCCAAGTCGGTCGCCACCGTCGATCAGCTCTCGAACGGCCGCTTCATCTTCGGCGTCGGCGCGGGCTGGAATGCCGACGAGATGGCCAACCACGGCACCGACTTCAAGGCCCGCAACGCCGTCATGCGCGAGCGCATCGAGGCCATGCGCGCCATCTGGACCAAGTCCAAGCCCGAGTATCATGGGCAGCACGTCGACTTCGGGCCGATGATGACGTGGCCGAAGCCGGTGCAGAAGCCGCATCCGCCGGTGCTGATCGGCGGCGGCATGCCCCACGGCGCCCGCCGGGCGCTCGCCTACGGCGACGGCTGGATGCCCCACGTGCGGCGTCCCACCTACCACCTCCTCGACAAGCTGGCCGAGTACCGCGAGATGGAGAAGGCCGCCGGCCGCACGCTGCCGCTCACCGCCTGGGGCGTGGAGCACGACCCGGCCGCCTGGGGTGCCTACCGCGACGCCGGCTTCGAGCGCATCGTGCTCAGCATGGACTCGGAGAAGGCCGATGCCGTGCTGCCCAAGCTCGACGCCTGGGCCGCGAAGCTGG
Organism: Hyphomicrobiaceae bacterium; assembly: GCA_035652635.1. Classification (GTDB taxonomy): domain Bacteria; phylum Pseudomonadota; class Alphaproteobacteria; order Rhizobiales; family Hyphomicrobiaceae; genus AWTP1-13. Next base: position 1,494 of record DASRDL010000211.1, read on the forward strand.
CCAGCGTCGCGTGAGGAGGCCCGGCGCCGATCCGCTGGCGCGCAGCGCGGGCGAGATGCAGGAGCTGGCCGGCGCTCTGGCGGCAGCGGGCCCGCGATAGGCCCGTGCGCTCACGCCTCGATGAGGCCGCCCACGATCTCGAGCAGCAGAGCGATGTCCTCGGGGCGCGAGAGGCGGTGCTCGCCGTCGGGCACGGCCGCAACGCGGGTCCAGTCGCCGGAGAGATGGGCGACGAGGTCGAGCGTGTGCTCCCACGGCACGTCGGGGTCCTGCAGGCCGTGCAGGATGTGCACGGGTCGGCCGGGGTCGAAGGGCGCGGTGCCGATCAGGTGCCGCCGCCCGTCCTCGATCAGGCGGCGCGTGATTGGGTAGGGCCCGTCGCCGTAGCGGGAGGGTCGCAGATAGACGCCCTTCTCCTCGATGTCGCGGCGCGCGCTTGCGGGCAGGTTGGCCCACATGAGCTCGGTCATGTCCCAGGCCGGTGCGATCAGCACCAGGCCCTTGATGCGCTGCGCCTCGGCCGGCGCCTCGGCCATCAGCGCCCGCAGGAGCAGGAGCGAGATGTGCCCGCCCATGCTGGAGCCGACCAGCACCTGCGGGCCCTCGGTGAGCCGGGTGAAGGCCGCCCGCGCCTCTTCCAGCCAGCGGGTGAGCGTGCCGTCCTCGAAGCGGCCGCCGGACTGGCCGTGCCCCGAGTAGTCGAACCGCAGGCAATCGACCTGGCGCTCGGCCGCCCAAGCCGCCAGAGCGGTCGCCTTGGTGGCCGTCATCTCCGACTTGAAGCCGCCGAGCCAGACGACGCCGCCCTTGCCCTTGGCGCCGCCGGCGCGCTGGACGAGACAGGCGATGCTGCGGGACTCGGTGCCGACGCCGACATCGAGGAATTGCGGTTGGCTTTCGCCCATCCTATGACACCTCGGCCATGGCGGAAGAGAGAGCGGCGGGGCAGACCTCGCCGACCATACTGCAGATCATCCCGGAGCTCGACACCGGCGGGGCTGAGCTCTCGGCGGTGGAGATGGCCGAGGCCGTGGTGCTGGCCGGCGGCCGGGCGCTGGTGCTGGCCGAGCCCGGCGGCCGCCTCGTGCCCAGAATTGCGGCGGCCGGCGGAACATTCGTGCCGTTTCCCGCTGCCAGCAAGAACCCGGTCGGTATGCTCGCCAATGCACGCGCCCTTGCCCGTCTCGTGCGCGAGAAGCACGTCGATCTCGTCCATGCCAGGAGTAGGGCGCCGGCGTGGAGCGCGTTTGCCGCGGCCCGGCGCGCAGGGGTGCCGCTGGTGACCACCTATCACGGCGCCTACGGCGAGACCAACGCCGCAAAACGCCTCTACAACAGCGTGATGGCGCGGGGCGATGTGGTCATTGCCAACTCGCAGTACACCGCCGACCTGGTGGCGGGCCGCTACCGCACACCGTGCGGACGCATCGCCGTCATCCATCGCGGCGTCGACCCCCGCGCCTTCGATGTCGCGAGCGTTGCCCCCGCGCGCCCGGCGGCCTTGCGGGCGCACTGGGGCGTGGGGGAGCGGACGCCGGTGATCCTGCAGATGGCGAGGCTCACGGCGTGGAAGGGCCAGAGCGTGCTGATCGAGGCCCTGGCGCGGCTCCAGAGGGCTGGAACCCTCGGCGATGCCGTGCTCGTCCTCGCCGGCGACGCCCAAGGGCGGGATGCCTACGTCGAGGCCTTGCGGCGGCAGATCGCCGAGGCGGGTCTCGTTGAGCGCGTGCGTCTCGTCGGCCACGTGGAGGACGTGGCGGCCGCCTACCTCGCCGCCCACGTCACGGTGGTTGCCTCCACCGAGCCCGAGGCGTTCGGCCGGACCGCCATCGAGGCGGCGGCCATGGGCTGCCCGGTGATCGCCACGGCCATCGGCGCCCCCCCCGAGACGGTGCTGGCGGAGCCGGCCGTGGCCGGCGGGGAGGCCACCGGCTGGCTGGTGCCGCCGGGCGACCCGGCGGCGCTCGCCGGGCGGCTGGCGGCGGCCCTGGCGCTCGGGCCGGGGGAGCGGCGGGCTATGGGCGAGCGGGCGCGGGCGCATGCCCTTGCCCGCTTCACCGTCGCCGCCATGCAACGGCGCACCCTGGCCGTTTACGACCGGCTGCTCGGTACGGCCCTTGAACGGCGTTTCACCGACGCCGCCCAGGCGCGCTCGCCGGTGGATGCCCCCCTGCGACAATCTTGACTTGGGCCATCATCTCTCCGATTCTGGCGCGCTCTGGGGGCAAAGGCTGCCGCCAGCCGACCTGCAACAACCGATGGAGACTGCAACATACGCCGTCCAATGAGAGCCGCGCCCGAGCGCGAGCCTGCCGGCCCGCGGATGAACGAAGATATCCGCGTCCGCGAAGTCAGACTGATCGACCAGACCGGCCAGAATGTCGGCGTCGTGTCGACCGCCGATGCTCTGGCCCGCGCCGTCGAGGCCGGGCTCGACCTCGTCGAGATCTCCCCGGATGCCAATCCGCCCGTGGCCAAGATCCTCGACTACGGCAAGTTCAAGTACCAGGAGCAGAAGAAGGCCGCCGAGGCGCGCAAGCGCCAGAAGATCGTCGAAATCAAAGAGATCAAGATGCGCCCCAGCATCGACGATCACGACTACGACGTGAAGATGCGGGCGATAAAGCGCTTCTTCGAGGAGGGCGACAAGGTCAAGGTTACCTTACGCTTCCGCGGCCGCGAGCTCGCCCACCAGGAGCTCGGCTGGCAGGTATTGCAGCGGGTCAAGGCCGATGTGGAGCCCATCTCCAAGGTGGAGTCGGAGCCCCGCATGGAAGGCCGCCAGATGGTGATGGTGCTGGCGCCCAGGTGAGGGCCGTGACCTGGGGGTCAGACCCCTCGCCTCGACGTCGCCGCCCACCTGCACCGCTGCGGCGAGGGGTCTGACCCCGCCTCCCGATCGCTGCGAAAACGCGCAAGGCCGTTGCGCGGGCGGGCAGTTCGGACTATGACACGGCCGCAAGTCGCCCGGCGGGGCATGCCGCGGCGGCTTTCTGTCTGTCGGCAGCAAGAACGGCCCCATCTCCGTGCCGGTTTGAAGCGCGCCAGCGTGCGCCACCTCGCGCGGAGGTCCAGCACCTCGAACGGTGCGGCACGGCCCGCAAGTGAAAGGAGCGCAACATGCCCAAATTGAAGACGAAGAGCGGCGCCAAGAAGCGCTTCAAGATGACCGGCACCGGCAAGGTGAAGGTTCAGGCGCAGGGCAAGCGGCACGGCATGATCAAGCGCACGGCCAAGTTCGTGCGCAACGCGCGGGGGACCATGGTGCTCACCGACAGCGATGCCCGCATCGTCAAGAAGTACATGCCCTACAACCG
>DASRDL010000212.1:0-5545 GCA_035652635.1 Hyphomicrobiaceae bacterium
TGGGCGCCGCCAGGGCATCGAGCACCTGCGGCGTGGGGCGCGCCGCATCCGCTCCCTCGAAGCTGATGGCGCGCACGGCCGGCCGGCACTGCTCGCGCACGAAATACTCCTGGAAGCTCAGCTGCCCCGCGGCGCTGTCGACCAGGCTGCGGACCGGATCGTCCGTCATGGGCAGGATGCGGGCGGCGATGCCGAGCCGGCGGGCGTGGCGCGCGCACACGTCGGTCAATGTCTCCCCGGCCTTCAGGCGCCATGTGCGGTCGACATGCGTGGCAAGGTCGCCGTCGCCCAGCTTGAACCAGGTCGGCCCGCCGAGATCGCCGAGCGCGCGCATGAACGACCAGGTCTCGCCGGCGAGGCCCCATCCCGTCGCCTCGTTGACCCGGCCGGCCAGCGCATAGACCAGGGTATCGACGTCGGGCGAGATGGAGAGCCCGAGGTGGGTGAAGTCGTCGCCGGTGTTGACGATGACGGCGAGCCGCTCGCCCAGAATCCGTGAGAGGCCGACCGCCAGCTTGACCCCGCCGCTGCCGCCGGACAGCGCCACCCAGGTGGCGGCCGGATCGTCTCCAGGCCCCGGCCGGTTCATCGGAACAGATCCTCCGACCGCGGCCGCACCAGCGCTGCCGCCGGACGGGCCTCGGCGTGCCAGTGCCAGTCGAGCCCGCGCACCAGCGCGGCCGGGCAGCCTTCCGCCGCCTCGCCCATGACCAGCACCGCGGCGGACGCCACCGCGTCGGCAAACCCCACCTCGGTCACCTCCAGCGGCCGGCCGGCGAGATCGGGCTCGCCCCGCCGGTCCCACAGGGCCGGCACCCCGGCCGCGCCGATGGCGAGCCCCACCGTGCCGAGGCGCCAGGCTCGGCCGGCGCTGTCGGAGATGACGACGCCGACCTCGGTGCCGTAGTGGGAATCGAGCCGCGCCTTGAGGCGGCGCGCGCTCTCGTCGGGCTTCTCGGGCAAGAGCAGCACGCGGCGGCCCTGGTCGGCGGCGGCGAGGTTGGACTGGTCGATGCCGGCGTTGGCGAGCGTGAGGCCGTGGCGCGTGGTGACGATCAGCACGTTGGGCTTGGCGCGCACCACCTCCTCGGCTTCGGAAAGGATGGCCTCCACGAGCCGCGCGTCCTTGCGGGTGATCTGGGCGAGCTCGCGCGCCCGCTCGCTGGGCTCGATGGCGGAGAGATCAAGGTAGCGGCCCTCCGCCTTGGACACGATCTTGCTGGTGACGACGACGATGTCGTGCCTGCGCAGGGGCGCGCCGTCGCGCGCGAGCGCGGCAATCAGCAGTGCCGCCAGATCGGCTCCCGGCTCGACGAGCGGGATGCCGGCGAGTGCCGTGACCGTGAGGCGAGAGACGCTCAACGACCTGTCCCACCCAGCATGAGAGGCTCGCACCCGCGCCGGCCCGAGCGGCTATTTCGCGCCGCCGATACCGGTGATGCGGATGCCGGCGCCATCGACCTTGTAGTTGCGGTTGATGCCGATCAGTACGGAGGTGAGCGCCTCCGCCGCCACCGAGTTGGCGAGCGGGCCGGCATGGATGCCCCGGAGGCCGGCGGCCGCAGCCAGGGCGATCACCACCTCGCGATCCTTGGGGTCGTCGCCGAACACCAGCACGTCGCAAGCGATGCTCTCGTCCGTCTGCAGCTTGTGGGCGGCGACATTGTGGAACGCCGAGACCACGCGCGTCGCCGGTCCGAGGCGCTTCTGCGCCGTGAGCGCCGCCGAATGCTCGGGCGGCAGCTGCACGCGCGCGACCCTCGGCGGCACCAGCGGCACGGTGGTGTCGACCACCAGCTTGCCCGCCACATGGGGGGCGATCTCGTCGAGGATCTGCGCCTGGCTCGCCCACGGCACCGTCACCAGCACCACGTCCGCCGCCAGGGCCGCCTCGGCGTTGGAAGCCCCCCGCGCGGCGGTCGCCCCCGGGGACGTGGGTAGCTTCTGCGCGGCGGCCTCCGCCTTCTCGGCCGAGCGCGAGCCGATGATGATGGCGTAGCCCGCGCGGGCGAGGCGGCGCGCCAGGCCGGCGCCGAGCGCGCCGGTGCCGCCGACGACGGCAAGTGTTGGCTTCGACTGCACGGCCGTCGCCCTAGCCCGCTTTCTGGCCCAGCTTCATGTCGGTGAGCTTGACGACGGCGATGCCCGCATCCTCGAGCGTCTTGCGGATGCCCTTGGCCACCGCCACGCCGGTGGCCTCGTCGCCGTGCACGCACAGCGTATCCACCTTCACTTTGAGGCGCTTGCCGCCGAGCGAGACGATCTCGCCCTCCACCATGCGCAGGGCCTGCTCGCCGGCTGCCTTGGGGTCCTTGAGCACTGTGCCGGGGATGGACCGCGAGGCGAGGTTGCCGGCATCGTCGTAGCGTCGGTCGGGAAAGCCCTCGAGCGCCATCGGCAGGCCCAGCTTCTCGGCCGCTTTCTGCATCTGCGAGCCGTAGAGCGCCACGTAGATGATGTTGGGGTCCACCGCCTTGATCGCCCGGCCGATGGCCATGGCGTAGCCTTCATCCTCCGCGGCCATGTTGTTGAGGGCGCCGTGCGCCTTGAGGTGGGTAACGGGAAGCCCGGCATAGCGGGCCATTCCCTGCAGGGCGCCGATCTGGTAGGCCACCATATACTCGAGGTCCTGCGGCTTCATCTGAATGCGCCGCCGGCCGAAGCCCCACAGATCGTTGAAGCCCGGATGCACGCCGACGCTGACATCGAGCTCCCTGGCCAGCATGCACAGGCGGTGCATGGTGTTGGCATCGCCGGCGTGGAACCCGCACGCCACGCTCGCCGACTTGATCACCTTCATCAGCTCGGCATCGTTGCCGATATCGTAGGCGCCCCAACCTTCGGCGATGTCGGCGTTGAGGTTGATCATCCTGCTCATGGGGAAGAGTCCTTGCGATCCGAGGCGCGCGATTATGCGCCCCGCTGCCAGCCAGCGCAATTGGTACTATCTTTAGGACTACCGCACGAGTCTGCGCGCCACCGGCGCGTCATCCCGACGCGAGCCGACCCCTGACCGACGAGCGCATGCCCTCATCCCCCGAGCCGCGCTTCCTGGCCGCCGGCGACACGGCGCTCATCGTCGAGTTCGGCGACCGGGTGGATAGAGCCTTGAGCGAGCTGGTGCTGGCATTGGCGCGCCGGCTCGAGGGCGCCAAGGTCCAGGGCGTCGTCGAGACCGTGCCCACCTTCCGCTCGCTCATGGTGCACTACGATCCGCTGCAGGTGACGCATAGCGAGCTGGTGGCGCGGCTCGAGCCTCTGCTCGACGGTCTCGAGGCCACGGGCGTGGAGGGGCGCCGCTGGCGCATCCCGGCCTGCTACCACGAGAGCCTGGGGCTCGACCTCGCCGAGGTGGCGCAGCGCATCGGCCTCAGCGTCGCGGAGGTGGTCGAGCGCCACAGCACGTCGCAGCAGCTGGTCTACATGATGGGGTTCCTGCCGGGCCTGCCCTACCTCGGCGGCCTGCCGCCCGAGTTCGCACTGCCGCGGCGGGAGAACCCGCGTGTCAAGGTTCCGGCCGGCTCGATCTCCGTGGCCATGGCCATGACCGTCATCTACCCGCTGGAATGCCCCGGCGGCTGGCACATCCTGGCACGCACGCCGGTGCCGTTGTGGGACATGCGCCGGCCGATGCCCGCCCTGTTCGACGCCGGCGACGTGGTGACGTTCCAGCCGATCTCGCTCGCCGAGTACGAGGCCATGCTGGCACGGGCGGCCGCCGGCGCGCTCGCCATCGAGCCCGAGCCGCCGCCGAGCCCGGGGTGGTCCCCATGACGGGCGCCCTGCGGGTGGTGGCTCCCGGCCTGATGACCACGGTGCAGGACTTGGGGCGCCGCGGCTATCAGCATCTGGGCGTTCCCGTATCGGGTGCACTCGACCATGTGAGCCTGCGCGCCGCCAACCTGCTGGTCGGCAATCCCGCCGGCACGGCGGCGCTCGAGATCTTCTATCAGGGCCCGACCCTGGCGGTGGAGGCGGACAGTGTGCGCATCGCGCTCGCCGGCGGCGCCGCACCCATCGACATCCTGGCGCCCGATGGCGGCAGCCGGCGCCTCGCCGCCTTCGAGAGCGCGCGCCTCGTGCGCGGCGAACGGCTGAGAATCGGCCCGCTCACGGGGAGCGCCTCGGCCTACCTCGCCGTCGAGGGCGGTTTCGCCATCCCCCCGGTGCTCGGCAGCCTGTCGACGCTGACGCGAGGCGGCATCGGCGGCTTCGAGGGGCGGGCGCTGCGCTCTGGCGACGTTCTGCCCCTGCGCCTGGGCGCGGCGCCGGAGCGCGAGGAGATCATGCTGCCCCCGCTCCATCTCGCCCCGCCCAAGCGCATCCGCGTGGTGCCGGGCCCCCAGGAGGACTATTTCACGCCCGCCGGCCGCGCCACCCTGCTCGAAACCACCTACACGGTCTCACAGGCCTCGGACCGCATGGGCATGCGCCTCGACGGGCCCAGGCTCGAGCACTCGGAGAAGGGCTACAACATCGTCTCGGACGGCACCGCACCGGGCTCGATCCAGGTGCCCGGCAATGGGCTCCCCATCATTCTGCTCGCCGACCGCCAGACCACAGGCGGCTACCCCAAGATCGCCACCGTCATCTCCGCCGACCTGCCCGCCCTGGGCCGCATGATGCCGGGCTCCCGGATCGCCTTCGCGGCCGTCGAGATCGAGGCGGCCGAGGCGGCGGCACGCGAGCTCGAGGCCGAGATCGCGGCCTTGCCCTCCCAGATCGCGCCCGCCCGGCGCACCGCCGCCATCGACGAGGCCCGCCTGCTGGCGGAGAACCTGGTGAGCGGCGTTGTCAGCGCCAGCGACCCGGGCCCGGCCTGAGGCCGAGCATTCCCCGACCGCAACAGATGTCGTGCTCGGTCGCGTCTCCAATGGCCCGCAAGCTGCCGGCACAAAAGTGTGCCGCAGTTGCCCGCGATCGCGCGGGAGTTTCAGAGCGGGAGTTTCAGAGCTTGCCCTTTCGGCGGGTATTCGATATGAGACGGATGGAGAAGGTCGTCTGCCGCGATCCAAACACGGCGAGATTATAAGAGGCCACTCGCGTCGCCGCGAATGGACGACATCGGGAGATCCGGCAAGGAAAGGTTGTCAATGAACCGCTTGAAGAATTCCATCCGGATCGCATGCCTGGGCTCAGGAGTATTGCTTGCGCCATCGCTTGCCGACGCTCGACAGCTGAACATTGCACCGGTGCTTCAGGAGACGCCGGTTTGGTGCTGGTTGGCCTCGATGGAAATGTCCCTGAAGCACTATAATGTTCCGTATCTGAGCCCGGGCGCGAGCTACCAGTGCGGACTTGTTGCGACGTTGGGTGGGCGATGCGCCGCAAGTTGTGCACAGTGCGTATTTCCCGGCAGCAGCATGCAGAACATCTCAATGGTAATGGACAATTATCCCGCCGTGGCTGCCCGCGTTTCGGGCAGGCTGACCACTCAAGTCAGATCAACGAATATCACGCATTATTTTCAGCCGACCACCAATTACGACCTGTTTGTGGATGGATTCATCTACGATAACATTGACAATGGTCATCCAATTATCGC
>DASRDL010000213.1:0-11511 GCA_035652635.1 Hyphomicrobiaceae bacterium
GAACGGGATGACAAACGCCAGAACGATATGAACGCGATAGTTCGGAACCGTGATCAGAAAGCCGGCGAGCCAAGCCACGAAGAGGGAGAGGAAGGCCGAGCTCACGGTGGCGATCGTCATCACCCAGGCGACGCCCAGGCGATCCATGGCTCTGACGACAGACGGCATTGCCGAGCTGCCGGCGGCCGCGCCGCCGGCCGTCGCCGGTTCGGTGCGGAGGAGCGGCCTCCGCACGTGCTCCAGAACGGTCGCGGCCAGCGCTTCGAGAGCTCGCGGTAGGTTCACCACACAACTCGGCGGAAACTGTGCAAGATGACGGACTTCGTTGAATATCTATGCGGCCTGCGGATTAAATTTTGGTCAGCGCGCTTCGCAATGTGTCAACCAATCGAGCCTCGGGTCCGGCCGCCCATTTCAGCGCGCATCGCCCGGTCAGGAGGGCGCAGCGGGGCTGAGGTTTCGCCGGAGGTGGCCTTGTCAGCTGCGCGGTTTCGACGGAGTGCGGTCGATCAGGCCGATCGACGCGGCGACGCGGGCTCCGAGCTGATCGATGAGCACCCGGCGCGGCACGGCTTCCACCTCGCCCGGCTGCAGCTCGAGCAGCTGGAACGGCCCGAAAGAGATACGGATCAGCCGGTTCACCGTCAGTCCGAGGCTCTCCAGGATCGTCCGCACCTCGCGGTTCTTGCCTTCGCGCAGGCCGATCGAGAGCCACACGTTGGAGCCCTGCACCTTGTCGAGCTTGGCCTCGATCGGGCCGTAATGGACGCCGCCGATCCGAGCCCCCTCCTTGAGCCTGTCCAGCGCGTCCTGGGTGATGCTCCCGTGTGCTCTCACCCGGTAGCGCCGGAGCCAGCCGGTGGCGGGCAGCTCCAGGTGGCGCGCCAACTCGCCGTCGTTGGTGAGCAGCAGGAGCCCCTCGGTATTGAAGTCGAGGCGGCCGACCGAGATCACGCGCGGCAGGTGGGCCGGAAGGGCGGCGAACACCGTCGGGCGGCCTTGCGGGTCGCGGTGCGTGGTGACGCGCCCCCTCGGCTTGTGGTAGCGCCACAGGCGCGGAGGCTCCGCCGCCGGCAGCTCCTTGCCGTCGACCAGGATGCGGTCTGCTGGCGTCACGTCCCGCGCCGGGCTCGAGATCACCTCGCCGTTGACGGAAACGCGCCCGCTTTCGATCCAGCGCTCGGCCTCGCGCCGCGAGCACAGGCCGGCGCGGGCGAGCGCCTTGGCGATGCGCATGGGGCCGGAGCGCGCGCTCTCGGGCTCGGCGCTGCGGCGGTGGCGCGGGTGACGTTGACCCGGCTCGGCCTTGTGCATGGTATGGAGCTTCCCGTGTCCGCCTCGCACGTTGCAGTGGAGCCCTTATGACACCTCGCCGGGCCCAGAGCCACATGCAGGCGGCGCTCGCCGAGGCCGAGGCCGCCGCGCGGCGCGGCGAGGTGCCGATCGGCGCCGTGATCGTGGGCGCGGATGGCGCCGTGCTCGCTCGTGCCGGCAACCGCACCCGGGAGCTCGCCGACCCCACCGCCCATGCCGAGCTGCTGGCCATCCGCCAGGCCTGTGCCGCCCAGGGCTCGGAGCGGCTCGACCGCGCCGACCTCTACGTCACGCTCGAGCCGTGCCCGATGTGCGCGGCGGCCATCTCGTTTGCCCGCATCCGCCGCCTCTACTTCGGCGCCGGCGACCCCAAGGGCGGGGGCGTCGAGCATGGCGCCCGCATTTTCAGCCAGCCGACCTGCCACCACGCGCCGCAAGTCTACGGCGGGATCGAGGAACAGCGGGCCGGCGAGCTCCTGCGGGGCTTTTTCGCGCGCCGCCGTTGAGCGAGCGCTTGGCGGCTCTGGCGCTTTCGGCCGTCAGCTCCTGGGCGGTGCGGATCGGGATCAGGCCGTGGCGCTCGTAGAGCTCCTGCAGATGGTCCCAGTCGCGCAGGACGGTGCGGTAGATCCAGCGGTAGGTGCGCTGGGCGTCGGCCACGCCGCGGGCGCGCGCGCGGCCGATGAACTCGGAGGTGGTGGCAACCTCCAGCCAGTTGATGACGAGGTGGAGGTAGGTCGATTCGTAGTTGCGCGCTCCGTCGGGGAGCTCGGTAGGCGCCTCGGGATAGCGGCGCACAAGCTCGTCGAAGAACGGGGCGATGGGGTCCCTGTCGGGGGTGCCCAGATGCCAGAGGTACCAGTGCATCTGCTCGTGCAGGTAGGTCGAGAGCAGCAGGTCCTCGTTGTCGGCGAAGCGATTGCCGAGGGTCAGGATCGGGTGGCTGAAGGTATCGCTGCCCGGAACGATGCGCACGACGCGCGTGTACTCGTAGCGCGACAGATCATGCCGGCGCCGGAGCGCGCGCAGCATGTCCCGGACGCGCTCGGCCTCGCGGCGCGCATGCTCCAGATCGAGATCGATGCGCAGGCCATCGCTGCTCTGGCGCGGCACCAGCGTCCCCCTCGATATTCATGATGAATGAAAAGTTAACGCCCTGTGCCCTGTAGCACGTACAATGTGGCAAAGGCCAAGCAAGTTTCAGCCGCTTGTCGCAATTCTGTTGTGGAAAACTTAGCTCGTTCCGGCAAAGATTTGATAAAGCTTGCGTTTCAGGTCCTGCTTGGCAGGCTCGGCAGCGGCCAGAATCGCCTCGATCCTGAAGTAGTCGAGCCCGGCGAAGGTGCCGACGGCGGGTCGCACGAGCACGTCCGGCACGACCCGCTCGAGCTTCTCGCGGGTAACCGAGTGGAACAGCATCTGGGCGGAACCGGCGACGATGTCGCGGGTGCGCGGCCGGGCAGGGCCGGCCGGTCGCCTGGTGGTCCCGGTGACATCCACGGCCACCGTGAACGCCGCGCGCCCGAGCACCACGTCGTAGGGCAGCGGGTTGACGAAGCCGCCGTCGATCAGCGTCCGCCCGCCCAACACCACCGGACGGGCGAGCCGCGGCAGCGCCGAGCTTGCGGCCAGCGCCGGAATCAGCGGCCCTTGCGCGATCACCACCGGGGCCATGGCTTCGAAATCGGCCGCGACGGCGAGGAAGGGGATGGCGAGGGCGGCAAAGTCGCAGCGCATGGCCTCGGGCAGCAGCATCTCCAGCAGCGAGACGGTGTCGAGCACCTTCGGTGAGCGAACGCTCCACAGGCGGCGGAGGCCACCCAGCAGCCTGGGCGTGACGCGCCGCACGAAGCGGGCGCGGTCGGCGAACAGGGCGGTGAATTGCGCCCGCAACTCGGCGCCGGAGAAGCCTGCGGCGTAGGCCGCGCCGCAGATCGCGCCCATGGAGGTGCCGGCGATCACGGCAGGCTTCAGCCCGACCTCGTCGAAGGCCTCGAGCATGGGGATGTGGGCGAGCCCTCGCGCCGAGCCGCCGCCCAAGGCCAGTGCGACGCTGGGGCGCCCGGTGTCCGCCGCCCGGTTCATGGGCGCGATCGGCCGAGCCGCTCGAGGCGCGGCAGGCGACGCTTGCGCGGGGGTGCCGCCGGCTCCTGTCCGGCAGCCTCGGGCAGCGTCTCGGCGGTCTGGCTCGAGAGCACGCGCAGGAGCTGGCGTCTGAGCCGCTCCTTGGCCCCTGCGGCGGCGGCCAGGATCTCCCTGAAGCGGTAGAAATCGAGCACGTAGAAGGCATCGACCTCGACATCGACATAGACGTCGGGCTGCCGGGCCTTGAGCTTCTCGCGCACGATCGAGTGCTGCATGATCTGCGAGGCCGAGATCAGGGCCGAGAAGGCCGAGGGCACCGGCCGCTTGCCGGGCTCCGCCGGCCCACCGCTCACGTCGACGGCCACCGTGATGTCGGCCTCGCCGTTGAGGATGTCGAAGGGCAGCGGATTGACGAGGCCGCCGTCGAACAGCACCCGCCCGTCGATGCTGACGGGCGTGAACAGCGCCGGCAGCGCCATGCTGGCTGCCACCGCGGTGCGCAGCGGCCCCGCGCTGAAGACCGCCTGCTCCTGGGCATAGTAGTCGGTGGCCACGACCTTGAGCGGTATATCGAGCTGGGCGAAGTCGCGCGCCACGCCCGAGGGCAGGAGCAGCTCCAGCAGCGCTTCGGGCTTGAGCAGGGCCGAGCGCACCGGGAGAATGTTGAAGATTCTGAGCACCGGCTCGGAGCGTGCCGATACGAGCTGGCGGATGATGTCGAGACGGCGGCTCAGCGCCTCCTCGGTATGCGCTCGGATCTGGCGCGCCGACAGTCCGGACGCATAGGCGGCGCCGAAGATGGCTCCGATGGAGGTGCCGGCGATGATCTTGGGCCGCAGGCCCAGCTCGTCGAACACCTCGAGCATGAGGATGTGGGCGAGCCCGCGCGCACCGCCGCCGCCGAGCGCCAGGGCGATGCTCGGCCGCCCCGCCGGCACTGTGGGCTTGCGCACGGCCACGGCTTTGCTGCGCGGGTTCATGACCGGTCGCACCATGTCGGCGCGGAACTCGCGCCGGCGAACGTCCGGGGCCCGGCCACCACTCCGCGAGCCGGACGAGCTCTGCCCTGGGCGCCGGCTCTCGGGCCGACTCCCGCGGCCGGCTTGGCGGCCCTCATGGCTTCTCTCCCACCGTAGCGAGGAACGGCACCAGCGCGGCCAGCGTGTCCTGCGGGTTCTCCTCCGCCAGGAAGTTGCCGGACCTGATCTCCGCGCCGGACAGCTCCCGGCACCACGGCCGCCAGACGTCGAGCGGCCTGGCACTGCCACGGCCGAGATACTCGCTGCCCCACAACACGAAGGTGGGGCAGGCGATCCGGCGGCCGGCGGCGAGGTCGGCCTCGTCCAGCCGGCGGTCGACGGAGGCGCCGGCGCGGTAGTCCTCGCACATGGCCTGCACGCGCGCCGGATCCTTCATCAGGGCGCGGTAGTGGGCCAGCGCCTCGGCCGAGAACGGCGAGAGGTCGCGCGGGCCCGCCCAGCTCTTCAGCGTATGCTCCAGGTAGTAGACGGGCTCGTGGCCGATCAGTGTCTCGGGCAGCGGATGTGGCTGCGCCAGGAAGCCCCAGTGGTAGCTGCCGACGGCGCGCTCCGCCGTGATGCGCCGCCACACCTCGGCGGTGGGCAGGATGTCGATCGGGACCAGCGCGCGCACCGCCTCGGGATGGTCGAGCGCCAGCCGGTAGGCGACGCGGCCGCCGCGGTCGTGGCCGCCGACCACGAACCGCTCGTGCCCCAGAGTGCGCATCACCTTCAGGCAGTCCTCGGCCATCGCCCGCTTGGAGTAGGCGACGTGCTCGGCATCGCTGGGCGGTACGGAGCTCGCGCCGTAGCCGCGCAGGTCGGCGACGACCAGGGTGACGTGGCGGGCGAGCTCGGGCGCGATTCTGTGCCAGCACACGTGCGTCTGCGGGTAGCCGTGCAGCAGCAACAGCGGCGGCCCGGACCCGCCGGTGCGCAGGAAGATCTGGGCCGCACCCGTGTCGATGCGGCGCTCGGCGAAGCCCGGGAACAGGTCGGCGGTCACATTCATCTGCCGCCCCGCTCGCGCGCCACCGCCCGCCAGCCGATGTCGGTGCGGTAGAACCCGCCCGGCCAGTCGATGGCGCGCACGGCCTCGTAGGCGCGTGCCTGCGCCTCGCTGACGGTTCTGCCCCGCGCCGTGACGTTGAGCACGCGCCCGCCGACGGCCAGCAATCGGTTGCCGTCGCGCCGGGTGCCGGCATGGAACACCTCCACCCCCGGCACCCGTCGCGCCGCCTCGAGCCCGCGGATCTCCGTGCCCTTGGTGTATTCGCCGGGATAGCCCTTGGCGGCCATGACGACGGTGAGGGCCGCGTCCTCGTGCCAGCGCAGGTCGAACTTGTCGAGCACGCCGTCGGTGGCGGCCAGCAGCGCCGCCAGCAGGTCCGACTTGAGGCGCATCATCAGCACCTGGCACTCGGGATCCCCGAAGCGCACGTTGTACTCGTAGAGCTTCGGGCCGTCCCTGGTGATCATGACGCCGAGATAGAGCACGCCCTTGTAGGGGGTGCCGCGCTCGGCCATGCCGCGCACGGTGGGCAGGATGATCTCCTCCATCGTGCGGCGCGTCATCTCGGGGGTCATCACCGGCGCCGGGGAGTAGGCGCCCATGCCGCCGGTGTTGGGCCCGGTGTCGCCGTCGCCGACGCGCTTGTGGTCCTGGGCCGTCGCCAAGGGAAGGACGCTGCGGCCGTCGCACAGGGCAAAGAAGCTCGCCTCCTCGCCCTCCAGGAACTCCTCGATGACGATCTCCGAGCCCGCCGCGCCGAACGCGCCGGCAAAGCAGGCGTCGACGGCAGCTTCCGCGGCGGCGGCAGTCTCGGCGATGGTCACGCCCTTTCCGGCGGCCAGCCCGTCGGCCTTGATCACGATCGGCAGTTTCTGGCCGGCCAGGTAGGCCTTGGCAGAGCCGGCGTCGCCGAAGCGCCCGTAGGCGCCCGTGGGAATGGCGAACTGGCGGCACAGGTCCTTGGTGAAGCCCTTGGAGCCCTCCAGTTGCGCCGCCGCCCTGGAGGGGCCAAATACCTTGAGGCCCGCGGCGGCGAGGTCGTCGGCAAGGCCCGCTACCAGAGGCGCCTCCGGCCCCACCACGACGAGGCCGATTGCGCGCTCCCTGCAGAAGCGGATGACGGCGGCGTGGTCGGCAGGATCGAGGGCCACGCAGGCAGCCACCTCGGCGATGCCGGCGTTGCCGGGCGCGCAGTAGAGCTTGGCGAGCAGCGGGCTCGCCGCCAGGGCCCAGGCCAATGCATGCTCGCGGCCGCCCGACCCGATGAGGAGAACATTCATCAACCAGGAACCCCGCAAAAGCTCTGGAAAGGCGCCACATCCAGCCCCGCGCGCGCCATCCTCATGTATCATCGAAGCGATGCCGAACAAAGCCAGAGGCACTTCGTGGCCGATCTAGCCCGCACCAGCCGCCAGGACACGAGGCCGGGCGCCAACCTGCCCGAGCTCACCGTGTCGGAGCTCTCCGCCTCTATCAGGCGGACGCTGGAGGGCGCCTTCGGCTACGTGCGCCTGCGCGGAGAGATTTCCGGCTTCCGCGGCGCCCACGCCTCGGGCCACTGCTACTTCGCGCTCAAGGACGACAAGGCCAAGATCGAGGCCGTGATCTGGCGCTCGACCGTGCAGAGCCTCAAGCTCAAGCCGGTGGAGGGGCTGGAGGTGGTCGTCACCGGCCGCGTCACCACCTATCCCGGCTCGTCCAAGTACCAGATCGTGATCGACGCGCTGGAGCCGGCTGGCGTCGGCGCCCTGATGGCGCTGCTGGAGGAGCGCAAGCGCAAGCTCGCTGCCGAGGGCCTGTTCGACGAGGCGCGCAAGAAGCCGCTGCCGTTCTTCCCTCGCACGATCGGCATCGTCACCTCGCCCACGGGCGCGGTCATCCGTGACATGCTGGCGGGATTCGCCGAGCGCTTCCCCGTGCGCGTGCTGCTGTGGCCCGTGCGCGTGCAGGGCGAAACGTGCGCCGGCGAGGTGGCGGCAGCCATCCGCGGCTTCAATGCCCTCCCCCACGGCGGGCCCCTGCCGCGGCCCGACGTGCTGATCGTCGCCCGCGGCGGCGGCAGTCTGGAGGACCTGTGGGGCTTCAACGACGAGACGGTGGTGCGCGCCGCGGCGGCGAGCGCCATCCCGCTCGTCTCCGCCGTGGGCCACGAGACCGACTGGACGCTGATCGACCTTGCCGCCGACGCGCGCGCTCCCACGCCCACCAAGGCTGCCGAGTGGGCGGTGCCGAGGCATTCCGAGCTTCGCGAGCAGACCGGCAAGCTGGGTCTGCGGCTCGCCACCGCGGCGCGCCGGGCGCTCGACGCCATGCGCGCCCACCTGCGTGCCGCAATGCGCGGCCTGCCCCGCCTCGGCGACCTCCTGGCCCTGCCGCGCCAGCGCTTCGATGCGGTCGACCGGCGGCTCGGGCGGGCGCTGCTCGCCAACACGCGTGCGCACGGCATGCGGCTGGCGCGCTCGTCCTCGCGCCTCGGCCCGCGTCTGCTCGACGCGCAGCTGCGCCAGACCCGTCACCGTCTCGACGTGCTCGCCCGGCGTGCCGACGCCGCGCTGGCGCGCCGGGTCGGGCCCCGCCGGGCCCGGCTCGAGCGCGTCGCCGGGCGGTTGAGCCCGCAGCCGATCGCCGACCGCGTCGGCCGCTGCGGGGCGCGCCTCGCCGAGCTCGAGGGACGGATGCGCCAGTCGACGCAGGCGCTCCTCGCGGCCCGCCGGCGGCATCTGGAGGGCTGCTCCAAGCTGCTCGCCTCGCTCGGCTACCACGGTGTCCTGCAGCGCGGCTACGCACTCCTGCGCGACAGCGCCGGGCGCACGCTGCGCTCGGCAGCAGACATCGTCTCGGGGCAGCGCCTCGACATCGAGATGGCCGACGGCCGCGTCGATGCCCAGGTGCTCGGCACCAGCGTGCGCGACGCGGACAAGCGTCCGGCGCCCGCGCGGGCGGCGCCGCGCACCAAGCCCGGCACGGGCAGCGGCGGCCAGGGCTCGCTGTTCTGAGGCGACGCGGCGATGCGGCACTGGCGTGGCGGGAACACCATCTATATGCTTGCGTCACAGCTGGCCCGGAGGGCAGCGGCCACGCTTGCACACCGCCTGCAAGCTGCAACGAGGGTAGCAGTCGAAGCGCAATGAACCGGTTTGAAAAGCTGCTCGGCCTCAAGGGCGAGGCAAGGTTGCGCTTCCTCGACGGCGAGTTCCAGGTGATCACGCCAGGCGACTTCGTGCGCTGTGCCGTCACCGGCGAGCCGATCATGCTGCCCGATTTGCGCTACTGGAGCGTGGAGCTGCAGGAGGCTTACGCCAGCGCCGAGATCTCCTTCGAGCGCCACCGCATGGTGAAGGCGCGCGGCCGCAAGTAGCGTGCTTGTCATGCCGGAATTTCGCGAAGCGAAATATCCGGTATCCAGCGGGACCGAGATTGTGGTTCTGGGTGCCGGATATTTCGCTGACGCGAAATTCCGGCATGACAGCCTCACACCTTCATCTTGGGGTCGAGCCAGTCGCGCAGCGCGTCGCCGAACAGGTTGAAGCCGAACACGGCGAGCGAGATGGCGACGCCGGGGAAGATCGCCACCCACGGCGCGCTCTCGGCGTACTCCTGAGCACCGCCGCGCAGCATCAGGCCCCAGGCCGGCACCGGCTCCTGCACGCCGAGGCCGAGGAAGGAGAGCGAGGCCTCGATCAGGATGGCCTGGCCGACGGCGGCCGTCACCATGATGAGGTAGGGTGCCATCACGTTGGGTACCATGTGGCGCAGCACGATGCGGGTGTGGCCGAAGCCGCAGGCGCGGGCCGCATCTATGAACGGTGTCTCGCGCACGGCCAGGGCGCTGGAGCGCACCACGCGGGCGCAGCGCGGGATGAAGGGCACGGTGATGGCCAGGATCACGTTCTGAATGCCCGTGCCGAAGATGGACACCACGGCCAGCGCCAGGATGATGAGCGGGAAGGCCATCAGCACGTCCATCACGCGCTGGAAAACGAGGTCGAAGCGTCCGCCGAAATAGGCGCTGGCGACGCCGAGGACGAGGCCGATGGTTCCGCCGACGAAGGCGGAGACGAAGCCCACGAGCAGGGCCGTGCGCGCGCCGAACACGATGCGGGTGTAGACGTCGCGGCCGAACTGGTCGGTGCCGAGCCAGTACTCGCGGCTCGGCGGCTCGAGCATGGCGCCGAAGTTGTTGCTGGTCGGGTCGTAGACCGTCACCACCTCGGCCGAGACCGCCATCACGATCATGACCAGCACCAGGAAGCCGCCGGCGGCGCCGAGCGGGTTCTGGACGCAGAACTGCCACAGCAGGGCCAGAGGAGACGGTCTGGACGGGGCTTGGTCGGCGGGCCGGGTGATGGTTGCCATGGGGTTGCGCTCGTCAACGGTTGTAGCGGATGCGCGGGTCGAGCCAAGCGTAGACGACGTCGACCGCCAAGTTGGTGAAGGCGAAGATGGCGACCACGAGCATCACCAGGGCTTGCGTCATGTTGTAGTCCTGGTTGGATACCGACTCCACGAACAGCTTGCCGAGGCCGTTGAGGTTGAACACCTGCTCGGTCACGACCAGCCCGCCCATCAGGAAAGCGAACTCGATGCCGATGATGGTGATGACGGGCAGCAGCGCGTTGCGCAGCGCGTGCCGGCGCACGATCAGCTTCCGGAACAGCCCCTTGGCCCGCGCGGTGCGCACATAGTCCTCGCGCAGCACCTCCAGCATGGCCGAGCGGGTCATGCGTGTCGCCACCGCCGAGTAGCGGTAGCCGGTGGCGAGCGCCGGCCAGACGAGCATGCTGAGGTTGTAGAGCGGGTCCTGCCAGATCGGCACGTAGGTGATGGGGGGCATCCACGGGCGCCCGAACCAGGCCTTGGAGGTGATGAGGATGCCGAGGATGATCAGGATGCCGAGCCAGAACGACGGCATGGCGACGCCGGCGATGGAGAACCCCCGCACCACGTAGTCGATCCAGGTGTTCTGCTTCACCGCCGAAATGGTGCCGAGCGGAATGGCGATCATGATCGAGAGGACAGTCGCCATGATGGCGACCTGCAGGGAGAGCTGGAAGCGCAGGCCGACCTCGCTGATGATCGGCCGCCCGGTCCACATCGAGTTGCCGAAGTCCAGGGTCGCGAGCCCTTTCAGGAAGGCCAGGAACTGGGCGAAGTAGGGCTTGTCGAGGCCGAGCTCGAGGCGGCAGTTGTTGATCACCTGCGGATCCATGCTGCCGCCGCCGGTAGCCAGCCGCAGCACGCAGATGTCGCCGGGCACCATGCGCATCAGCACGAACACGAGAACCGCCGCTCCGAACAGCGTCGGAATCATCAGCAGCAGCCGCTTGATGACGTAACGGAGCATGCGTTCGCAGCGGACCTCTGAATTGCGGTTCGGCCGGCGGTGGTGAGGCCGCCGGCCGGATCGTGCGTAAGCGGGGCCAGCTCGCCGGCTACTTGTCGATCCAGACCACCGAGAGGTCCTGGTTCAAGTAGTGGCTCGGCGTGATGTTCCAGCCCTTCATATAGCTGCGGTGCGGGATGATGCGATACCACCACAGCGTGATGTGGTTATAGGCCTGCTCGTCCAGCACGCGCTTCTCGTAGGCCCGCATCAGCCGACGCTGCTCGGCCTCGTCGCCGGTCTGGTTCATCGCCTGGTAGAGCTTGACGAGCTCCGCGTCCTCGAACTTGCCGTACTGCGCGCCGTCGGTCGGCAGGAACTTGGACGTGTCCGACAGCGGGTTGACCACTGCCTGGCAGTTGAAGTCGGTGGTCACGTCGAAGTTGCCGGCGTTCAGCGAGGCGTAGAAGGGCCCGGTGGGCTCGACCTTCTGCTCCACCGTGATGCCCACCTGCTTCCACTGGTCGATCAGCCATGTGCCGACGATGGTGTAGGGCTGGTCGACGCCGCGGTTGTGCAGAGTGAACTTGAGGTCGGGGACGCCGGCCTCTTTCAAGAGCCGCTTGGCCTCCGCGCGCGACTTGTTGATGTCGGGCCAGTAGCCGGCGAGCTTCTCGAGCTCCTCCTTCTTGGCTGCGAGCGGGTGGCCGGGGAAGACCACGCCGCCGACCGCCTTGACGATGGCGATCTTGGAGAGG
>DASRDL010000214.1:0-3115 GCA_035652635.1 Hyphomicrobiaceae bacterium
GCCGGCCGGATGGCGGCGAGCGTGGGGATGCCGCAGTGCTCGATGAACACCTCCTGCGTCGCCGCCGTGCCGCCCTGCATGCCGTCGAGCACCACCACGTCGGCGCCGGCCTTCACGGCGAGCGCGGTGTCGTAGTAGGGCCGCGCCGCGCCGACCTTGACGTAGATCGGCTTCTGCCAGTCGGTGATCTCGCGCAGCTCCTCGATCTTGATCTCGAGGTCGTCGGGCCCGGTCCAGTCCGGATGCCGGCACGCCGAGCGCTGGTCGATGCCCTTGGGCAGCGTGCGCATCTGCGCCACCCGGTCGGAGATCTTCTGCCCCAGCAGCATGCCGCCGCCGCCGGGCTTGGCGCCTTGGCCCACCACCACCTCGATGGCGTCGGCCTTGCGCAGCTGGTCGGGCTCCATGCCGTAGCGCGAGGGCAGCACCTGGTAGACGAGGATGGAGGAGTGCTCGCGCTCCTCGGGCGTCATGCCGCCGTCGCCGGTGGTGGTGGAGGTGCCCACTGCCGAGGCGCCGCGTCCCAGCGCCTCCTTGGCCGGGGCGGAGAGCGAGCCGAAGCTCATGCCGGCGATGGTGACGGGAATCTTCAGAGTGATCGGCTTCTTGGCGAAGCGCGTGCCGAGGGTGACGTCGGTGCCGCAGCGTTCGCGATAGCCCTCGAGCGGATAGCGGCTGATGGAGGCGCCGAGGAACAGCAGGTCGTCGAAGTGGGGCAGCTTGCGTTTGGCGCCGAAGCCGCGGATGTCGTAGATGCCGGTGGCGGCTGCGCGATGGATCTCGGCGATGGTGTGCCGGTCGAACAGCGCCGACTCGCGCGGCGGGGTGTGCAACCAACGCTCCTCGTCGCCGCTCATCCGTAGGACCCCAGGTTCTCGATGTGGAAATTGTAGAGCCTGCGGGCCGAGCCGTAGCGGCGGAAGTCGGAGACGTCGACCTCGCCGCCGATGCCCGCCGCATCGAGGAGCGCGCGCAGCTGGGTCTTGTGGACGTCGCCCATGTCCTTGGCCACGCAGTCGGCGCCGAGGCTCTTGGGCACCCCGCGCACGTAGAGGCGCGCCTCGTAGATGGAATCGCCCAGCGCATCGCCGGCATCGCCCAGCACCACCAGCGTGCCGGCCTGCGCCATGAACGCCGACATGTGACCCACCGAGCCCTTCACCACGATGTCGAGGCCTCTGAGCGAGATGCCGCAGCGCGCCGAGGCGTTGCCGTCGATGACGAGCAGGCCGCCGCAGCCGGTGGCGCCGGCCGACTGCGAGACATCGCCCTTCACGTGCACGAAGCCCGACATCATGTTCTCGGCCAGCCCCGTGCCGGCATTGCCGTTGATGGTGACGGCGGCGCGCTTGTTCATGCCGGCGCAGTAGTAGCCGACGTGGCCGTCGATGGTGACATCGAGGTCGCCGTCGAGTCCGGCGGCGACGGCATGCAGCCCGCGTGGATTGAGGATGCGGAAGCTGCCGCCGTCCGCCTCATGCAGCAGCTGGTTGACCTCGCGCACGGAGAGGCGCGCCAGATCGAGCGTCGTGTTGGGCGCCGCCCCGCGGGATTGCGACGATGCCGCCGCCTTGCGCGCCATGGTCAGGCCCGGCTCCAGGCGTAGACGGTGGCCGGCTGCGGCTCCCAGATGCGCGCCGCGTCGATGCCGGGAAGGGTGGCAAGCGCGCGGAACTCGGTGCCGAAGGCGACCCAGTCGTCGGTCTCGGCCATGACGGCGGGCTTGCAGGCGATAGGATCGCGCAGCACGGCGAAGCCGTCGCGCGTGCCGACGACGAAGGTGTAGAAGCCGTCGAGATCGGCGAGCGAGCGCTCCAGTGCCTGCTTCAGGCTGTCGCCCGCGCGCGTGCGCCAGGTGAGGTAGGCGGCGGCCACCTCGCTGTCGTTGTCGGTCTGGAACTGCTCGCCGTGGCGGCGCAGGCTCTCGCGCAGGCGGTTGTGGTTGGAGAGCGAGCCGTTGTGCACGAGGCAGGTGTCCTCGCCCGTGGAGAAGGGATGGGAGCCCGCCACCGTCACCGCCGACTCGGTGGCCATGCGCGTGTGGCCGATGGCGTGCGAGCCCTTTCGGTCTGCCAGGTGCAGGCGGGCCGCGACTTGGTCGGGGTCGCCCACGCCCTTGAAGATCTCGATGGAGCGGCCCTGGCTCAGCACGATCGCCTCCGGCACGTTGGCAATCAGCCAGGTGCGCGCGGCGCCGCCGTCGCCCGTGGTCCTGAAGACGGCGTGATCCTCGATCACGTCGACGGAAACCTCGGCGCCGGTCGCGGCGGCGAGCTTGTCCGCCACCTGCGGCCAGGCGACGGCGCCGCGGCGGGTCACGGCGCAAATCTTGGTGCTGCCGGCGCTCTCTGCGCCGTAGACGGCAAAGCCCGCGCTGTCGGGCCCGCGGTCGCGCAGCTGCGACAGCATGGCCGCCGTCAGCCGGCCGAGGCGCGGCTCCAGCGCCTCGTTCTTCAGGAACAGTCCGACGATGCCGCACATGGGGGTGGGCGCAAAGCTCTCGTTGCCCGGTCCGCTGGACCATGCACGAGGGCCGGAGCGCCGTCAATCTGCGAGAAATAAGCTTTCCTGACAGGAAAGTCGGCTCAAGCGCTGAGCGCGAAGCCCTCGTAGCCGTTGGCAGCGATGCCGGCGCAGATGTCGCGGTAGCGCTTCATGCCGCCCGCGTAGGGCATGAACACGCGCGGCTTTCCGGGCACGTTGGCACCCAGATACCAGGAGTGGTGGGCGAGCGGCAGCAGCGTGGCGTTGGCGGCGGCGTTGACCTGCTCCACCCAGCGCTCCATCGCCTCCTCGCGCGCCTCGATGCGCGAGAGGCCGCGGGCGCGCATGTGGGCGATGCAGTCGGTGATCCAGTCGACGTGCTGCTCGATGGCGACCGGCATGTTGCACAGAACCGACGGGCTGCCCGGCCCGGTGATGGTGAACAGGTTGGGGAAGCCCGCTACCTGCAGGCCCAGGTAGTTGCGCGGACCCGCCTTCCAGGTCTCGGCGAGCGACACGCCGTTGCGGCCGCGGATGTCGATGGCGAGCAGCGGCCCGGTCATGGCGTCGAAGCCGGTGGCGAAGACGATGATGTCGAGCGGGTATTCGGCCTCGCGCGTGCGGATGCCGG
>DASRDL010000215.1:0-9204 GCA_035652635.1 Hyphomicrobiaceae bacterium
GTAGTAGAACCACTCCGGCAGATACTTGGTCTGCGCGTGCATCTCCGACATCAGCTTGCCGTTGTCGCGCACCTCGATCTCGGCCAGGTGCTGGGCATGCTTCTCGATGAGGCCGGCGATGCGGCGCATGAGCTTGCCGCGCGCGGTCTGGGTCATGGCGGGCCAAGGTCCCTTGTCGAAGGCCCGCCAGGCCGCCTCGCAGGCGCGGTCGACGTCGCGGGCGTCGCATTCCGGGATCAGCGCCCACGGTTCGCCGGTGTAGGGGTCGAAGCTCTGGAGCTTCTTGCCCGTGGAAGCCTCGCACCACTTGCCGTCTATGTAGGTCTGGTACTCAACGAGCTTGGTCGGCCGGTCCAGCATGGGATCCTCTCGATGCGTTCGGGCGCAGGGGGAGCGCCGCAATGAAGCTTCGAGACCGAGGCTAGTGCGCCGCCGCCGGCGGTTCAATGGGGTCAGACCCCGCGGGGTCTGACCCGGACGATAGGCAATAACAGTCGAGGCCGATGGCGTTCCCGGTGGGGTCACCTCGCGACACCTTCGGCGCCGCGCCGAAAGCCCGACACGCTCGCGCGCTCGGGAGATGGGGAGACAAGGGGAGCGGGGCGCGGATGCCCGGCTCGATTTTTCCGGTAACGCGGCATCCGCGTCCCGCGCTGCGAGGCTGGGGCTCCGGGCACGGCGGACGGTGAGCCACTCTCCGTCCCAATCGTTCTTTCCCGGGGCTACCTTGCGGCGCCACCGACCTGCAGCCCTCTGGGCCGGCACTGACGGCGCGCGTCGCGACAGCGCTCCCCTCGTGTGCCCGAGGCGCCGGCATTCTCTCTTAGCCGCGAGCGGCGGGGATAACGGGTCGAACCGGCGGGGTCCGACCCCGTCCCCCCAGCATCAGCCCCCAGGCCAGCGCCATCAGCAGGTAGAAGTGGCGCCAATGGTCGAGGTCGATGATGAAGCCCTCGAGCACGTGACCGAGCAAGCTCGCGTAGACCACCAGGAACAGCGGCTGCGTCGGCCCGCGCTCGAACGCGTGGACTAGGCCCCACAGCGCGGTGGAGCCCACGAGCGCGATGAAGGCGAGCCCGCCGAGCCAGCCGGCGTTGAGGAGCATCGCAACATAGACGTTGTGCGGCTCCTCGTGGTGGTAGTGCGGCACGAATTGCTGGGCGCCGAGCCCGAGCGGGTTGTCGAGAGCGAGAGCGGCGGCCTTGAGCTGGCCGCCGAAGCGCCCCTCGGGGCCCTCGTCGTAGCTCTGCGTCAGGGCTGCGCGCTCGTCGTAGAGCCTGGCGACGGCGTCGAGCTGCAGCGCCACGGCGATGAGGGCGGCCAGCGCCAACAGACCCGCTGCGGCGAGGCACGCGAACCTGAGCCGGGCGCGACGACTGCGCAACGTCAGGAGGTAGAGCACCCCGTAGACGGCGAGCGCCACCATGAGATTGAGCCAGGCGCCGCGCGAGAAGCTGAGCAGCATCGCCAGCCCCGCGAGCAGCAGCACGACGAGCGGCACGATGCCTTTGCGGGCCGGCAGGGCCGCAAGCCGGCTCGCCGCATAGACCAGGGCCGGCACCAGGAACGGCCCGAACACGTTGGGGTCCTTGAAGAGCCCGGTGGCACGATCGTAGCGGGTCAGCAGCTCGTGTGCGCCGGGAAACAGGTCGAAGTAGCCCACGATGCCGGCGAGCGCCGCTAGCGTCGCCGCCCACAGGTAGGCATCGAGGATCAGTCGCGTGTGCGCCTCGGGCCTCTTGGCCACGAACGCGGCGAGAATGAAGGTGGCGACGTAGAGATAGAGCGAGACGCTGGTGTGGGTCACGGCCTTGCCGACCTCCACGGCCATGCCGGCGGCCAGGTAGGCCCCGGCGGCCGCCACCAGCATCAATGCGAGCAGGCCGACGAGCGGGCGCGAGATGGCGACGAGGCCGATCAGCGGCAGCAGCATGACGAGCCCCAGCGTCAGCACGTCGACGGGCGCGGGCTCCGACGCCACCGCGGCGCCGGACACCACCGTGAGCCACACGAGCACGAGCGCGAGGATGTGCGTGGCGCTGCGGCGGCGCAGCGGCGGGGCCACCGAAGGCGACAGGGCGAACGCGGTCATGGGGCCCGCCCTCAGTAGGCGTTCTCGCTCGCCACAAGCGCGAACGGCGTCTTGAACAGGATGTAGAGGTCGAACAGCACCGACCAGTTGTCGATGTAGTAGAGGTCGTGCTCGACGCGCTTCTGGATCTTCTCGGGCGTGTCGGTCTCGCCGCGCCAGCCGTTGATCTGCGCCCAGCCGGTGATGCCCGGCTTGACCTTGTGGCGGGCGAAGTAGCCGTCCACCACCTCGTCGTAGAGCCGGTCGGCGGCCTTGGCCTGCAGAGCGTGCGGTCGCGGACCGACGAGGGAGAGCTCGCCACGCATGACGTTGAAGAGCTGCGGCAGCTCGTCGAGGCTGGTCTTGCGGATGAAGCGGCCGACGCGGGTCACGCGCGGGTCGCCCTTGGTCACCAGCCTGGACGCATCGGCGTCCGACTGGTCGACGTACATCGAGCGGAACTTGAACACCTCGATCAGCTCGTTGTTGAAGCCGTAGCGCTTCTGGCGGAACAGCACGGGACCCTTGCTGTCGAGCTTCACGGCCAGCGCCACCAGCGCCATCACGGGCGCCAGCGCCAGCAGGGCAAGCGAGGCCACCGTCTTGTCGAACAGCCACTTGATGACGACGCCCCAGTCGGCGATCGGCTTGTCGATGACGTCGATCAGGGGCACCGCACCGACGAAGGAGTAGACGCGCGGGCGAAAGCGCAGCTTGGATGCCTGCGCCGCCAGGCGGATGTCGACGGGCAGCACCCACAGCCTGTTGATGAGCTGCAGCACGCGCGTCTCTGCAGACACGGGCAGCGCCACGATCAGGATGTCGACGGCGCTGCTGCGGCAGGTTCGGATCAGCGCCTCGAGGTTGCCGAGGTTGGGATGGCCGCCGATCGTGCGGCGCGCGCGGTCGATGCCGCGGTCGTCGAACACGCCGCAGATGCGGATATCGCTCAGAGGATCACTCTCCAGCGCGGCAACCAGGCTCTCGCAGGCGGGCCCGGTGCCGTAGACGACGGCGCGGCGCGTGAGGAGACCGCGGGCAAGGCCCCGCCGCGTGATCCCGGCCACCGCGGCGCGATAGGCGAGGAGAGCGACGGCGCCGCCCACGTACCACAGCACCAGCCAGGCGCGCGAAAAGTCGGGAGCGATCTTGAGGAGGAAGACCGCCGCCAGCAGCAGGGCAACGGTGGCGGTCCACCCCGCCAGCAGGCGCGGCAGCTGGCGGTGGGCAGCGGCGAGTGCGGCAATGTTGTAGAGCCCGAGCGCCTGGAACACCGTCACGGCGGCGAGCCCTGCCAGCAGCAGGGCGGCGGCGTACTGGCGGAAAAAGTCGGCGACGTAGAGGTAGGCGATGAGGAAGCCGAGGCCGGCGACGAGGCCGAACTCCGCCGCGCGCACGAGCCCCGCGAACACCCGAGGCGAGATGCGGCCGGCCCTCGCGGCCGCGGCCAGCGGCTTCGCCGGGACGGCGGCCGGCCGGGCCTGGCCCGGCGCGCGCGCCCGTCCGCGGCGGCGCAGGGCGCCAATCCGGGGGAGCCGCCGGCCCCGCCACCGCGCCGGCACGGCGTGCTCGCCGGCACCCTCGGCCACTGGTCCGGTCTGCGGCATAAGGTTAAGCCCCGTCCTGAAATGGCAAGTTGCAGGCGGGGTAGCAGGTCGCGTGCCAAACCTCCCGGGCCGGCAGCACCCAGGAGCGTGGCCGCCGGGGCACAGTTACCCGGCGAGCTTGGGCCGAGAGCCTCCGCGGCGTTGCCGGGCGGCTCCGTCTTCCGTCACAGTGGCGCGGGAACTGTCTGGCCGGGACCGACGACATGCCAGCCCTGCGCACCTGGACGCTCGCGCTCGCTGCCTGCAGCCTGATGGCGCTGGCGGCCGATGCGGTGCGCGCGCAGCCCGCCGGCCTCAACCCGGGTCGCGATTGTCAGGTGGTCCGCA
Organism: Hyphomicrobiaceae bacterium; assembly: GCA_035652635.1. Taxonomy (GTDB): domain Bacteria; phylum Pseudomonadota; class Alphaproteobacteria; order Rhizobiales; family Hyphomicrobiaceae; genus AWTP1-13. Next base: position 4,006 of record DASRDL010000215.1, read on the forward strand.
CCTGCAATTTCGGCCGCGGCGGCCTCTACCGCGGATGCCTCTCGGCCTATACCTGCCGGGTGTGCCGTCTCGTGCCGGCGCGCTGCACCGTCGACGGCGGGCAGCGTGTATGCCAGCGCATGCGCTGCAGCTGGGGCGGCTGAGGCCTCGGCAGCGAGGTCACTGCCGCACGCGCACGCCGGCGCGGACGATGTCCAGGGAATAGTCGCTGCCCGGCGCCGTGGACGCAAAGTCCGTGTGCTGATAGCGCGCGTAGAGGACGGCGTAGCGGCCGACGTAGTAGTCGAGGCCGAGCTCGGCCGTCAGGTCACGCTCGTCGATGGAGACGCCGTCGTAGGGGTTGAGCGTGTACTTGATGCCGGCCGTGCCGACGAGATGGCGCCGGAAAGCATGGCGCACCTCGAGGCCGGCAAGCCGCGACAGCGCGCCCGCCGAGCCCGACGTCGTCGTGTCGGTGAAATCCGAGCGGATCGTGAGCAGGAAGGTGGTCAGCGCCGAGGCGCGCCAGGCGAGGCTTGCGTCGACGATCAGGCCGTCGATGTCGCCGAGCCGGCCGTCCCGGGGCAGCTGGCGGCCCCACCCGGCGCTGATCTCCCCGCGGAGGATGTTGCTCGCCGGCCCGAAGGCGACGCCCAGACGGTAGCGCTCCCCGGTGGAGGAGCGCAGGATGCCGTCGGCGGGCGCCACCTCGAACTCGCGGTCGTTGGCGGCGGCTTCGGCGAATATCTCGGTCGTGCCGGTGAGCGCCCAGCTCGCCCTGACCGCGACCTCACGCTGCGTCGTGCTGCGTTCCGCGTTGCTGATGATGCCGCCGCCGGTGCTGGCGACCGGTGCGAAGTCGATGTCGGTGAGGGAGCCGCGCAGCTGCAGAGAGAGGCGATTGAAGCGGTGATTGAGGGCCGCCGCGAGACGGTCGGTCGCGACGTCGCCGCGGGCGGCGGCAGCGCCGGGTGAGTCGAGCAGGCCGCGCTTGTCCTTGTCGCCCTGATGCGAGACCAGCGCCTCGATGTTGGTGCGCTTGGTCAGGTCGAGCCGCCCGCGCGCCTCGAGCGCATAGCTGAGATCGTCCTCGGTGGGATGCTCACCGTAGAAGGACGTGAGGCCGCTGGCGCGCAGCTCGACGGCATGCGCCCGCCAGTCGGACACGAGACGGGCGCTGGCCCCGACCTCCAGTGCGCCGTCGCCCCGTCTCGTGCCGTCGCGGAAGATGTTGTCGGTGGCGATGCCGCCGAGCTGGGCCTCGGGAAACAGAACGAAGCTGCCGATGCGCACACCCCGCGCCTCGGAGGGCTCAAGATGGAACAGCTGGGCGATGCGGCGATCGGCCAGCGGCTCGGGCTCGATGGTGAAGAGATAGGGGTTGTAGCCCGCGGGCGGATCGCGGAAGGCGGCTGTGTCCTGCGCCAGGCGGGCGTCGGCCCGCGGGTCCCAAACACCGTCGCGCGCCGCGGTGGGCTCTCCCACGACGATGATCCCGTCCTGCGGACCTTGCGGCTCGGGCAGGGTCTCGGCGTCGCGTTCGGCGTCGCTCGCCGACGCCTGGGCGGGCGTGCCCTCGTCGCGGTCGGCCTCCTCCGGGTCGCCGTCCTCCGCGGGGCGCTCGGCCGCTGCCGCGTCCGGGGCTTCCTCGGCGGGCGGCAGCTCGATCCGAGGCGGCCGCGCCGCGGGAATGCGCGGCCTGAGCACGGGCGGGGGCGCGATGGTGGTCTCGACCCGCCATTCGGCAAGGGCGGGCCGGACGGGAGCCAGCCATGAAGCCGCCACGGCCAAGACCGAGCTTGCGAGCCCTGCGCGCCGGAATGTTCGGAAGCCCACCACGCGAGCTGCGCGCCCCATGTCGATCTCGATGAGACGCGCAACTGGCGGGCCGGATGCTAGTGCCCAGAATTTAAGGTTTGGTTTAGGTTGCCTGTACCGTCCGCCGCACTACAGTGGTGGCGGGCGATTCGGTGCCGGGTCAGGGGCTGGGCGATCCGGCATGGCGCTCGCGCCGACGCGCGCGAACCACGGGGAACGGGGTCGGAGGGAATGTCGGTCTCGGCTGTAACGAGAAGGACGCGCCCGCTGCGCGTCATCGCTGCCGATGCGGCGCTGTCGGCGCTGCGTACGCTCGACCTCGAGCGCGAGGGCCTCGATGCCCTGCGGGCGGTGCTCGGCGGGCAGCTGCAGGAGCCCTTCCGCATCGCGGTGGCCACGCTTGCCGCCGGCAGGGGACGCGTCATCGTCACCGGCATGGGCAAGAGCGGGCACATCGCGCGCAAGCTCGCCGCCACCTTCGCCTCCACCGGCACGCCGGCCTTCTTCGTGCACCCGAGCGAGGCGAGCCACGGCGATCTCGGGATGATCACCCACGACGACGTGATCGTCGCCATCTCCTGGTCCGGCGAGAGTGCCGAGCTCGGCAACATCCTCACCTATTCGCGCCGCTTCAAGGTGCCCCTGATCGCCATCACGTCGCGGGGCGACTCCACCCTCGCCAAGCAGTCCGACGTGGTGCTGGAGCTGCCGCGCGCCAGGGAGGCCTGTCCGCACGGGCTCGCACCCACCACCTCCACCACGATGCAGCTCGCCATCGGCGACTGCCTGGCCATCGCGCTCCTGGAGTCCAAGGGCTTCTCCGCCAACGACTTCAAGGTGTTCCACCCCGGCGGATCGCTGGGCGCCAGTCTCAAGTTCGTGGCCGACGTGATGCACACGGGCGATAGGATGCCGCTCGTGGGCGAGGACAAGATCATGGCGGAAGCGCTGGTGACGATGACGCAGAAGAGCTTCGGCTGTCTCGGCGTGGTCGATGGCAAGGGCAGGCTCGTCGGCATGATCACCGACGGCGACCTGCGCCGCCACATGGGACCCGAGCTGCTCAAGGCCCGCGTGATCGACATCATGACCCGCAAGCCCAACACGCTCGCGCCCGACACGCTCGCCTCCGCCGCACTCGAGGAGATCAACTCGCTCAAGCGCACGCAGATGTTCGTGGTCGACAGGGGCAAGCCGGTCGGCATCGTGCACGTGCACGACCTCCTGCGCGCGGGCGTAGCGTGAGGGTGAAAGCGGCGAGGGACGGGACGCGGGGCCCCGCACTCCATCCCGTTCCGCCGCACGTGTCCCGGGTTGCCGATCGGCGGCGGCCGTTCCTCGCGGTCGAGGGGTTTGTGACCGATGATTTCGGCCGGTAGGCGCTGGCCCCATACCGCCCACGTCGGCGTGGCAGTGCTCATCTATTGTGCGGCCCTGACGAGCCTCGGCACCTTCGTCCTCTACTTCGGCGAGCTGCACCACGATGCGACGGAGACGTGGGCGTGGGGCAAGGAGTTTCAGCTCGGCTACGCCAAGCATCCTCCCTTCTCGGCCTGGATCGCGGGGTTGTGGTTTGCGGTGATGCCCAGAGCCGACTGGGCCTTCTACCTGCTCGCCAGCCTCAATGCTGCGCTCGGTCTCGCCGGTGTCTGGCGGTTCGCGAGCCTCTTCGTGTCGCGACCCGGCCGCTGGCATTCGGTGCTCTTCCTGGTTCTCACGCCGTCCTTCACACTGTGGGCCCTGAAGTTCAATGCCAATGCGCCCCTGCTGAGCACCTGGCCGTGGACCACCTACTTCTTCTTGCAGTCACTCACCACCCGGCGCGTGAGCGCCAGCGTGCTGGCCGGTGCCATCGGCGCCATGGCCATGCTGACGAAGTATTCGAGCATCGTCCTGTTCGCGACCCTGCTGATCGTGGCTGTGACGCACCCCGCCCGATCCCGCTACTTCGCCAGCCCCGCGCCCTACCTGGCGCTGCTCACCGGTGTGGTGCTGATCAGCCCGCACATCTGGTGGCTGTTCGCGTCCGATTTCCCGACGGTGGGCTATGCTCTCTCCAAGATGCACGCATCCATTGCCGAGGCTCAGAGCCAGACGTTCCACTCTGCTCTCGGCAGCCTCGCGGCTCTCGGGATTGCGGCCGCGGCGGGCGTCTCTGCCTTCGGTACCCGTGGTTGGCCGCTTCTCAAGCGCGCGGCGGCGGCGCTGACGGACAGGTCGAAGGCGTGGATCAGCGCGTTGGTGCTGGGGCCGTTTCTCCTCACCATTGCCGGATGCTACGTTGCCAACCTGCGCGTCAGCTCCGGCTTCCTGATACCGGTGTTCTTCGCCCTGCCGGCGGTGTCGGTGGTGCTGTCGCACGCGCGCGTGACGCCGGTCGTGGTGCGTCGCCTCGCCATCAGCGTGGCCGTGGTCTGGGTGCCGGTACTCCTGACTTCGCCCCTGTTTGCATATTACGCGTTTCCGGCTGGGGATCCGGCCACGATCGAGCCGCGCCGGCAGGTGGCCGTCGCCGCCACGGCGGTATGGCGCACCGTCACCGGACATCCCTTGCGGTACGTGGCTGGCACCGCGGCGCTCGCCACCGCCGCCACCTTCCACAGTCCGGACGCCCCTTCCTACATGGTGCTCGACGACCCGGCGGCCTCTCCGTGGGTGCGGGCCGACGACCTGCACCGCTCCGGCCTGCTGATCATATGTCGAGGTGCCGACGCGGGCTGCCTCGGCAGGGCGCAGGGGCTGGCGGGCGAGAACGGTCTGCGCTACGCGCAAACATTCACCGGCAGCTACCTGGGGCGCACATCCCGACCGCAGCGGTTCGTCTTCTTCCTGTTGCCGCCCGCCGGCGCATCGGTCGTCTGGGACTGACCAGGCACGGCGCCGCTCAGTCCGCCTGGCTACAGCGCGCCCTTGGTCGACGGCACCCGGCCGGCCTGTCGCGGGTCGATGGCGACGGCCTCGCGCAGGGCGCGGGCGAGCCCCTTGAAGCAGGTCTCGGCGATGTGGTGGCTGTTGAGGCCGTAGAGGGTCTCCACGTGCAGGGTGATGCCGGCGTTCTGGGCGAAGGCCTGGAACCACTCGCGGAAGAGCTCGGTGTCCATGTCCCCGATCTTGGGGGTCGGGAAGGCCACTTTCCAGACCAGGTAGGGCCGGCCCGACACATCCACCGCCACCCGCGTGAGTGTCTCGTCCATGGGCAAGAGCACGCCGGCGTAGCGGGTGATCCCCTGCTTGTCGCCCAAGGCCTTGGCCACCGCCTGACCCAGCACGATGCCGCTGTCCTCGGTCGTGTGGTGAAAGTCGATGTGCAGATCGCCCTTGGCTTTGAGCGTAATGTCGATCAGCGAGTGGCGGGAGAGCTGCTCCAGCATGTGGTCGAGGAAGCCCACGCCGGTGGCAATG
>DASRDL010000216.1:0-2347 GCA_035652635.1 Hyphomicrobiaceae bacterium
GGAGGGTGTGCACGTGGTCGGGCTCTCCATCCTGTCGGGCAGCCACGTGCCGCTGGTGGGCGAGGTGATGACGCGCATGCGCAAGGAGGGGCTCGACGACGTGCCGGTGGTGGTGGGCGGCATCATCCCGCCGGAGGACGCAGCTACCCTGAAGGGCCTCGGCGTCGCCGCCGTCTACACCCCGAAGAACTTCCAGCTCAACGCCATTATGGGCGACATCGTGAGACTAGCCGCCGGCCTCGCCGAGGCAGCGTGAGGAGCAGCGCGGCAGCATGCCACGTGGGAGCGGCAGGGTTAACGACCCACCTGTCCGGGTGGAGGGTCGTGACTGCGGGTGAACCATCTGTGGTGCTCGGGCGTTTGCCGGCCGACCCGAGACGAGGTGGCCGCCGTTGCGCAGCAGTCGGTATATCCGCTACAAGTCGCATCGTCCGAAGGGCGGTGGCGAGCGTACGGGCGATGTGCCCCGCCTGATCGGCTTGGCAATCCTGGCGGCGGCGCTGTTCCTCGTCGCCATCGGCATTGCCACCACCTGACGAGCCCTCGCGGGCGGCGAACGGCGCCTTTCCGCAGGGGCCGCCGATTGCAGGGCCGGCGAAAACCTCAGAGTCTGGGACCGAGCAGCGGGTCAATTCGGGTCATGCAGGGGGCAACCAAATCAGGGCAGCCGGGCGGCGCGCACCGGCCCGAGAGGGAGCAGATCGAGGCGGGGCGTGCGCGGATGCGGGCGCGCCTCGTCGAGAAGGAGCGGCAGAGGGCGGCGGGCTTCGGCCAGAGGCATCTGCCCGACGTCGGCCGCGGCATCGGCTACCTCATTCTGGCGATTGCCATCCTGCTCGTCATCGCAGGCGTGATCGCGCGCTGAGCGGCGCTCTTCTCAGTGGCCCTCCGGCGGGGCAGCCTCGCGGGGAAGCGCCGCGAGCAGGGAGGCGAACGCCTGCGCCTCGCTCTTGCCGCCCGTATGCACCACGGCGTTGGCCTTGGCGTAGAGGGCCGTACGGCTCTCCAGGATGGCCTTGAGGTCGTCCATGGCCTGCGGGCCGTCGGCCATGGGGCGAAGGTCGCCTTGGGCCAGAACACGGGCCATGTGCTCGTCGGGGCTGGCGCTCAGCCACACCACGAAACACGTCGACAGCAGCAGGTCGTAGGTGGCGGGCTCGGTGACGAGGCTGCCCCCGGTAGCGATGACCGCGCGCTCGAAGCGGGCCACCACCGTCTCCAGGCACTGCCGCTCCAGCGCGCGGAACATGGTCTGGCCGTGCACGGCGAAGATCTCGGACAGCTCCATGCCGCTCGCCCGCTCCACCTCGCGGTCGAGCTCGACGAACGGCACGCCCAGCGCCTCGGCCGCAAGCTGGCCCAGCGTCGTCTTGCCGGCGCCCCTGAGGCCGACGAGGGCGATGCGGCCTTGCGGCGCTGCGGCGGCCTGCCCGAAGCGCTGGGCAATGAGGCGGCGGGCCTCGCCGAGCTCGGCCGGCGACAGCCGTTCCAGCTGATGCAGGATGAGCGTGAGGTCGATCGGCCGCTCCGGGGCGTCGCTCACCAGCGCCGCCGCCTCGATGCTGAGCGCATGCGCGATCTGGCGCAGCACCAGGAGCGAGGCGTTGCCTGCCCCCCGCTCCAGCTCGGCGAGGTACCGCTCGGAGACGCCGGAGGCCCGCGCCAGCGATTTGCGCGACATGCCCCGGCGCGCCCGCGCCAAGCGCACCCGCTCGCCGACCCGCTTGAGGTAGGCCTCCTCGGCCGGCGCCGCCCCGCGCCGGGCTTCCGTGCCGCTCTCCGTGGTGGTGGCCATGAGATCGCAATTCTCAGCTCGATACGATGCAACATAGTACATCGTCGCCGGCCGGAGAGGCAAAGAACCGCCCTTCAACGCCGGCGAACTTGCAGTATGATGCAGCCGAGCGGGGGCCACCGGGCCCCGCGTCGCAAAGGCGACGGCCGCATCGAGACGGTCCGCCGGGGAGGAGCCATGAGCTATCCGCGCATCTACAACGCAGCCGTCGACATGGTCGATCGCAACGTGCTGCACGGCCGCGGCGCCAAGCCCGCCTTCATCGATCCGAGCGAGACGCTGACCTATGGCGAGCTGCAGGCGCGCACGAACCGCATGGCCTCGCTGCTTGCCACCTACAACGTTCCCCGCGAGGCGCGCGTGGCGCTGCTGCTGCTCGACACCACCGACTTCCCCGTCGCGTTCTGGGGCGCCATCAAGGCCGGCGTGGTGCCCGTCTGCCTCAACACGCTGCTGACGACCGAGCAATACGCCTACATCCTCGCCGACAGCCGTGCGCAGGCGCTGTTCGTCTCGGCACCCCTCCTGCCCGTGGTGCAGCCGATCCTGGGC
>DASRDL010000217.1:0-5744 GCA_035652635.1 Hyphomicrobiaceae bacterium
CGAGCAGCTCCTCGATCGCCTGCAGCAGATCGGGCACCTCGGCCAGGCGCCCCGGGCCCGCCTCGCCGCGCTCCGCCATCTCGCCGATGCCGGGACCGACGAAGTGCACGCCGTCGGCCTCGAGCAGGGCCACGTTGCGCCGGGTCGCCGGATGCAGCCACATGCGCGGGTTCATCGCCGGCGCGACGAGCACCGGCTTGTCGGTGGCCATCAGCACACAGCTCGCCAGGTCGTCCGCGTGGCCGCCTGCCATCTTGGCGAGCAGGTCGGCGGTGGCGGGGGCCACCACGATCAGCGACGCCTCGCGCGAGAGGCGGATGTGGCCGATCTCATGCTCGCCATCGAGGTCGAACAGGTCCGTGAAGACGCGGTCGCCGCTGAGTGCGCCGACCGACAGCGGCGTGATGAACTCCTGTGCCGCCCGCGTCATCACCGCGCGCACGGCGATGCCCCGCTCGCGCAGGCGCCGGATGAGCTCGAGGCACTTGTAGGCGGCAATGCCGCCGCCGATGACGAGCACCACGCGCCTTGCGGGCCGCACTTCGGCGGACGCCGGCCCGGCGCCGGACGCGGCCTGGTGGCGCTCCCTACGCTCGCGCTCCATAAAGGCGCGCACCCTGTCGGCGGTCTTGAGGGTGATGCTGTTGCCCCTGCGCAGGTTGGCGACCAGATGGCCGTCGTTGACCGCGGCGATGCCGAACTTGGTCGGCGTCAGCCCGGTAAGGGCCAGAAAGGCCTCGATCTCGGTCAGCAGCTCCCGGCCGGCGGCGTTCATGCCCCATCATCATGGGAAATTCCCCACAGGTCAATGGGTCTTTACCGCTACCCGGCGCTTGCCACGAACCCGACGCGGCCGAACGCGTTATATGTGTTCGCGCGAGGCGTGCGAGGGACGCAAGGATGTCTGGGGCTGGTGCGCGGCAGAGCGCGCTCGACTTGGCGGTCATCGGCAACTGCCGGACCGCCGCCTTCATCGATACGACGGGGCGCATCACCTGGTGGTGCTTCCCGCACTTCGATTCCGATCCGGTCTTCTCGCGCCTGCTGGCCGGCAACGAGGAGAAGGGCTTCTGCGACGTGGCCATGGAGGGCGCCACCGCCTTCGACGCCCAGTACGAGCGCAACACCGCAATCGTCACCACCACCATCGAGGACCGCCAGGGCAACGCGCTGCGCATCACCGACTTCGCACCCCGCTTCAGGCGCTTCGAACGGGTCTTCAACCCGCCGCAGATCTTTCGCCGCATCGAGCCCATCGCCGGCATGCCGCGCGTGCGCATCCGCGTGCGGCCGACGTTCAACTACGGCGGCGCCTACTCCTCGCGCGCGATCGGCTCCAACCACATCCGCTTCTTCGGCGGCAACGACACCCTGCGCCTGACGACGGACGGCGCGCTCTCCTACATCGCGCTGGAGCGGCCGTTCACGCTCATCAAGCCGGTAACCATGATCCTGGGGCCCGACGAGCCCTTCGAAGCCTCCATCCCCACGGCGGCGCGGGAGTTCCTCGATCGCACCCGAGACTACTGGCTCGATTGGGTGCGCTCGCTCGCCGTGCCGCTCGAATTCCAGTCGGCGATCATCCGTGCCGCCATCACCCTCAAGCTGTGCAGCTTCGAGGAGACGGGCGCCATCATCGCCGCCCACACCACCTCCATCCCCGAGGCGCCCGGCACCCAACGCACCTGGGACTACCGCTACTGCTGGCTGCGTGACGCCTTCTTCGTCATCAAGGCCCTCAACCGTCTGGGGGCGACCCGGACGATGGAGGAGTACATCCACTACATCACCAACATCGCGATCGACGCCGAACGGCCGCTGCGCCCCGTCTACGGCATCCTGCCGACCGAGCCGCTCGAGGAGCGCAACGCCCCCGACCTCGCCGGCTTCCAGGGCCTGGGGCCCGTGCGGGTCGGCAACCAGGCCACCGAGCAGCTCCAGCACGATGCCTACGGGAGCGTCATCCTGGGCGCCTCGCAGATGTTCATCGACGAGCGCCTGCCGCGCATGGGCGATGCCGACCTGTTCCGGCGCCTGGAGCCCTTGGGCACCCAGGCCCTGCGCTTCGCGCTGGAGCCTGATGCGGGCCCATGGGAATACCGCGGCCGGCAGCGCATCCACACCCATTCCGCCACCATGTGCTGGGTCGCCTGCGACCGGCTGGCCAGGATCGCGCCGCGCGTGGGGCTGGCCGACCGGGCGGTTCACTGGCGCAGCCGGGCCGACAGTCTGGCGACGGAGATCCTGAAGCGGTCGTGGAGCGAACGGCTCGGCGCCATCGCCGGCGCCCTCGACACCGACGAGCTCGACGCCAGCGTGCTGCTGCTGGCCGAGCTCGGCTTGCTGCCGGCCAGCGACCCGCGCTTCACCAGCACCTGCCGGATCGTCGGCCGGGACCTCAACCGCAACGGCTTCATAATGCGCTACAACGCCGAAGACGACTTCGGCCTGCCCGAGACCGCCTTCCTGGTGTGCCAGTTCTGGTACATCGATGCCCTGGTGGCGCTCGGCCGCCGCGAGGAGGCGCGCGAGCTGTTCGCCGACGTGCTGGCACGCCGGAACCGTTTCGGTCTCCTGTCGGAGGACATCCACCCCACCACCGGCGAGCTGTGGGGGAACCTGCCGCAGACCTATTCGATGGCGGGCATCATCAACTCCGGCCGCATCCTGTCGCGCAGCTGGCAGGAGGCTTGGGCCCAGCCCTGAGAATGGGCGTTGACGGACGGGCTCAGCCGGGCACACTACGGAACTTTTCGCGGGCCCGAGCGGTTGATGTGCTGGGGCGCGGCGCGACTTGGCTCCGAATGAGTGCATCGGCAGTTTCTCGATTGCGAGGCGCGCAACATGGGTCGGATCGTCTTGGTTTCCAACCGGGTGATGGACCTGCGGCAGGCGCCGCAGGCCGGCGGCGTTGCCGTGGCGCTTGCCAACATGGTGCGCTCCGGGAACGCACTTTGGTTCGGCTGGAGCGGCGAGATCTCCTCGGAGGAGGAGACGGAGGCGGTGAGGCGTACGGGCCGCATTGCCACGGTTCCCCTCACTGCCAGCGACCATCAGGGCTACTATCTGGGCTACGCCAATTCGGTGCTGTGGCCGGTGCTGCACAACCGGCTCGACCTCGCCCAGTTCGAGGCCGGCTTCTTCGAGCGCTATGTAGAGGTCAACCGCCGCCTCGCCCGGCAGCTGCACGCGCTGATCCGCCCCGACGACACCATCTGGGTGCACGACTATCACCTGATCCCGTTCGCGGCCGAGCTCAGGAAGCTCGGGGCCGAGAACCCGATCGGCTTCTTCCTCCACGTTCCCTTCCCTCCCTGGCAGACGTTCGCGGCGATCCCGGAGCACGAGTCGCTCGCCCACATGATCGCCGCGTTCGACCTGATCGGGCTGCAGACCAAGGCGGACGTGGCCAACCTGATCGACTACCTGGAAAGCGGTGTTTACGGGCGCATCGTGCCGGACGGCCGGGTGCGCCTGTTCGGCCGCCTGCTGTCGGTGGCAAGCTTCCCCATCGGCATCGACCTCGAGACCTTCGCCAACGCCGGTCGCCAGTCGGGCCTCGTGCAGGGTCGCGGGCCCGTGAACCGCATCATCGGCATCGACCGGCTGGACTACACCAAGGGGCTGCCGCAGAAGTTCAAGGCATTCGGTCGCTTCCTCGAGAAGTTCCCCCAGTACCGCCGCCAGGTGGTGCTGACCCAGATTGCCCCGCCGACGCGCGAGAGCGTCGAGGCCTACTCCGACATCCGCCACCAGCTCGAGATGCTCGCCGGCTCCATCAACGGCCGCCACGGCGAGCTCGACTGGGTGCCGATCCACTACATCCATCGCGCCACCCCGCGGCGCCGGCTGCCCGCCATCTACCGCTCAGCGCGGATCGGCATGGTTACGCCGCTGCGCGACGGCATGAACCTGGTGGCCAAGGAATACATCGCCTCGCAGGACCCCGATGATCCGGGCGCGCTCATCCTGTCGCGGTTCGCGGGGGCGGCCGAGGAGCTGACGGATGCGCTGATCGTCAATCCCTACAACGTCGAGGAGATGGCCAACGTCATACGCACGGCCCTGGAGATGAGCCTGGAGGAACGGCGCAGCCGCCACGCGGCGCTCATGGAGGTGCTCCGCCGCAACGACGTGACTGCCTGGAGCCAGTCCTTCCTGGCGCGCCTGGAGCGGTCGCGCCGGACCCAGGACGCCTTGGCGCCGCATACGCCCGAGCCGATCCGCCAGGCGCTGGAGCGCCTCAAGGCGGCCGACGCCGAACCCTCGTCCGGGCCGCGGCCGCTGCGCAGCGAGCAGCCGGCGGCGTGAAGGGGGTGGGCAACCGCTCGCGTGCCGGGACTATGGCATGGCAGCCATCGCGAACAGGCGACCCAGCTCCGGCAGCGGACGTGCCGGCGGGAGCCGCGAACCCTATACCCTCGGCGTCGACATCGGCGGCACCAACATCAAGGCCTCCGTGCTCGACCGGCACGGGGCCCTGCTGGCCCACCAGGCGTTCATGCCCACGCCGAAGCCGGCCAAGCCGCGCGCCGTGGTCGCGGCAATCGGCAAGCTGGCCGGCGAGCTTCCGGCCTTCCACCGCATCTCGGTGGGGTTCCCCGGCGTGGTCAAGGGCGGCCGGGTGATCACCGCGCCCAATCTCGGCACCTCCTACTGGTCGGGGTTCGAGATGATCGCGGCGCTGTCGCAGCGCTTCCGCGTGCCCGTGCGCATGCTCAACGACGCCGCCGTGCAGGGGCTGGGCGTCGTCCAGGGCCCGGGGCTCGAGTGCGTGCTGACGCTCGGCACCGGCGTGGGGTGCGCGCTGTTCCGCGACCGCCGGCTGCTGCTGCACCTGGAGTTCGGTCAGTTGCGCCGCCAGAAGGGCCAGACCTACGACCGCTATATCGGACAGTCGGCGCTCACGGCCAAGGGGGTGGCACGCTGGAACCGCCGCGTCGCCAAGGTCATAGATGTCGTGACCGAGCTGACCTGCTGCGACCGCCTCTATATCGGCGGCGGCAACGGGCGCAAGATCGCCTTCGATCTCCCGGCGCACGTGCGCGTGGTCAGCAATACCGCCGGCATCACCGGCGGTGTCCGGCTTTGGGAGCCCGAGATGGACGAGCTGTTCCGCGACGAGCCGATGGCACAGGCGCGCCTGCCCGCGACGCGACCCTGAACCTTGGTAGCATGGCGTGTCCGGTGCCGAGCCCTGGAACCCACCGGAGGCCCTGCGCGTTGTCCCTAGTCGCGTTCGAGCGCGGAAGGAGGAGGGAACGATGTCGGTTTCCGAGCAGGTCAGCGCGCATTTGCCCAGCCTGCGGCGTTTCGCCCGCGCCGCGACAGGTAGCCAGAAAAGCGGCGATGCCTACGTCGCATCGACGCTGGAGGCGATCCTGGCCGATCCCTCGCTGTTCGCGACGGACCTGCCCCCGCGCGTGGCCCTGTTCCGGACATTTCTCAAGATCGTCAACTCGATCAGCGTCAACGGCAAGTCCGACGTTCCGCAGTTGGGCGTCGATGCCGCGAGCCGCAACCTGGGCGTCCTGGCGCCGAAGGCGCGGCAGGCCTTCCTGCTGGTCGCCGTGGAGGAGCTGTCGGCGCAAGATGCGGCGCTGGCACTCGACATCGACGCGGCCGAGCTGGAGCGCCTCATCGACGAGGCAGGCCGGTCCATCGCCGAGCAGATCGCCACCGAGGTGGTGATCATCGAGGACGAGCCGCTGATCGCCATGGAGCTCGAAATCCTGGTCAGGGAG
>DASRDL010000218.1:0-8781 GCA_035652635.1 Hyphomicrobiaceae bacterium
TAGACGCGAAGGTCCGGGCGGCCGAGCAGGCCCGCCAGCTCGGCCGTGCTGATGACGGCGTTCGGCTCGCGCATGGTCTACCTCCTTCTTTCCATTCCCGCCGCCGGAGCGATGCCGCGGCCGGTCAGGTGTTTGCCTCCCCGGCCAGCCAATGGGCGAGGACCGCGGAGGCCTGCAGGAAGTCCCTGATCTCCATGGCCTCGCGCGGGTTGTGGCTGCCGTTGGCGTTGCGCACGAACAGCATGGCGGACGGCACGCCGGCGACCGTGAACGTGGCGGTGTCGTGCGAGGCCGGGCTGGCGAGCGGCATGGTGGGCACGCCCAATGCTCCGGCAGAGGCCATGAGTCCGTCGACGATGCCGGGATCGGAGGGCGCCACCTCGGCCGAGGCGCGCACCCCGAGGTCGAAGCGCACGCCGCGCCTCGGCTCGATCTCCGCAACGAGGCGCAGGACCGCCTTCTCGAGCTCGGCAAGGTGCGCCTTGTCGTAGGCGCGCACGTCGAGGCTCAGCGTCATCTCACCCGCCACCTTGGTGAGCGCGTGCTCCGCCGCATCGGTGTGGAAGCGGCCGATGGTGAAGGCCATGGGCCGGCCGGCGGCCTCGCTGTCCTTCCACATCTCGTCGAGGCCGATGGCGAAGTCGCTGGCGGCGAGCACGGCGTCGCGGCGGAAGCGCCTGGGCAGGCCCACGTGCGCGTACTCGCCGGCTATCCTCACGTGCGGATAGCGGAAGTTGCCCGGCACGCCGATGCCGACGGCCATCGGCAGCCCGGCTTCGACGAGCTGCGGGGCCTGCTCGATGTGCAGCTCGACCCACGCCTTGATCGACTTGGCCTGCAGGCTGGCCGTGCCGGCACGTACGGCCTCGACCTGTGCTCCGCACTGCGCCATGTGCTCGGCGAGCGTGCGGCCGCTGTCGACGCGCCTGGCCTCCAGCGCGCCGGCGGGCAGGGTGCCGAAGGCCGCCCGGCTGCCGATGTAGGATACCTGGAACCACACGCTCTCTTCTGCGCGGATCGCCGCGGTGGTGACGTCGCGGCGGAGCCGCAGCCCGAGCCGCTGCAGGGCTGCGATCGCCACCAGCCCGGCGACGACGCCGGCGGCACCGTCGAAGTTTCCGCCTCTGGCGACCGAGTCGAGGTGCGACCCGGTCATCAGGCACGGGGCGCCGCGGTCGCTGCCGGGGAGCGTCACGAACAGGTTGGCGGCGTGATCGCGGCGGGCCTCGAGCCCCATGGCGTCCGCCCGCTCGGCGATCAGGCGGTGGGCGAAGCTCTCGCCGGCGCCATAGGTGTCGCGCGTGATGCCGTCGCCGTCGCGGCTGCCGTCGCGGAGGCGGTCGAACAGGGCCGCCACGTCCTCCGCCTGGGACATCACGGCATCGAGCACTGCGGCCGGCTTCGGTGCCAAACTCTGTCTCCCGAAGGCGTTTGGCTGCATCGACCGGCGCCTCACCGGAACGCCGGCATCACCTCCTCGGCGACGCGCTGGAACTGCTCGAGCATCACCGCCTTGGGCGTGCAGATGCTGGTCGAGAGGTTGATGTGCTCCATGCCGGGGTAGCGCTCCTCGAGCTTCTTCAGGTGCTCGATCAGCTGCTGCGGCGTGCCCGCGAACCAGGAGCCGAGCTTCATGTAGTGATCGAGGGTGGGCACGCCCGACTCCTTCCAGCCGCCGCGGCGGGCGGCGGCCGCGATCTGCGGCGGCGTGATGCCGGGCACGAAGCCCAGGGGCGCGAACATCTTCACGTGCTCCTCGTAGTAGGGGGTGAGCTCGCGGATGGCCTTCTCGCGGGTGTCGGCGACATAGAAGAAGATGCCGACGGTGAGGTTCTCGCCGAGCTTCAGGTTCTTGCCGGCACGGGCCGCCGCCTGCTGGTAGGCCTGGATCGGTCCCTCGGCCATGGTGGCCGCGCCGCCGCCGACGGCGCCCTTGATGCCGTGCCGAACCATGAAGTCCAGTCCGCGCGGGTTGGCGCTCACCACCGGCTGCCAGCACTCGACCGGCCGGTTCACCGGGCGCGGCACCAGCGTCAGCTCCTTCAGCGTGTAGCCGCGGTAAGGCACCTCGGGCGGCAGCGTGTAGTGCTTGCCCTTGTGGCTGAAGGACTCGCTGTTGAAGGCCTTGAAGATGATCTCGACCTGCTCCTCGAACAGCTCGCGGTTGGCGTTCTGGTCCAGTATCGGCGAGCCGAAGGTTTCCACCTCGCGCGTGTGGTAGCCGCGGCCGACGCCGAACACCGTGCGGCCCTTGGTGAGGATGTCGGCCACGGCGAAGTCTTCCGCCAGCCGCAGCGGGTGCCACATGGGCGTGATGTTGAAGCCGCAGCCGATCTTGAGCCGCTTCGTCACGTGCGCCAGGTGCACGGCCAGCATGAGGATGTTGGGCAGACACTCGTAGCCCTCGCGCTGGAAGTGGTGCTCGGCGAGCCACAGCGTGTCGTAGCCCAGCGCATCCATCTTCCTGGCCACCGCCTCGGTCTTCTCGAACACGGAGGCCAGCATCTCGTTGGAGTAGTGCCGCTCGTTGGCCGGCGTCGCGTCCTGCCCCATGTCGGGCAGGTCGATGTGGCCCGGATAGACCGTGACGAACTTCCTGATCATGTCGCTTCCAGCCCTGGTTGGTCTCGTTTTGGACCCAGTCTGTCACAAGCTCGCGCCCGAGGCGATATGCATCGGGGCGGGGGCTGCCGGCCGCCGGGCGCCGGTCAGCGGCCCCACACGTCGCGGAGCAGCTGCAGCCAGTTGCCCCCCATCACCCTTCTGATGCGGGCCTCCGGCCAGCCGCGCCGCTGCATCGCGGCGGTCAGGTTCGGGAAGTCGCCGATGGTGCGCATGCCGGCCGGATTGATGATCTCACCGAACTCCACCAGCTTGCGGCCGGTGCCCTTGTCGTGGGTGATCCAGTCGAAGAACGCCCGGTCGTGACCCTGCGTGAAGTCGGTGCCGATGCCGACGGCCTCCTCGCCGCACAGGCCGATCACGTACTCGATCGCCTCCACGTAGTCGTCGACGGTGGCGGCGGCGCCCTTCGCGAGGAACGGCGGGAACATGGTGACGCCCACGAAGCCGCCGTGCTCGGCGATGAAACGCAGCTGCTCGTCGGTCTTGTTGCGCGGATGGGCCTTGAGCCCGGCGGGCAGGCAGTGCGAGTAGGCGACCCGCTGCCTGGAGGCGACGATGGCCTCCTCGCTGGTCCTGGGGCCGACGTGGGAGAGGTCGCACAGGATGCCGAGCCGGTTCATCTCGGCCAGCACGTCGCGGCCGTAGTCGGACAGGCCGCTGTCGCGCGATTCGTAGCAGCCGGAGCCCACCAGGTTCTGCGTATTGTAGGTGAGCTGGACGATGCGCAGGCCGAGCTCGTGGAACAGCGCCAGATGGTCGAGGCGGTCCTCCAGGGCGCTGGTGTTCTGCCAGCCCAGGATGATGCCGACCCGGCCCTCGCGCTTGGCGCGGTGGATGTCGTCGGTGGTGTAGACCTGGGTGATGAGATCGGCGTTCTCGCGCAGCCAGGTCTTCCACCTGGCCGTGTTGCGCATTGTGTCGGCGAAACCCTCCCACACCGAGCTCGTGCAGTTGGCCGCCGTGACGCCGCCCTTGCGCATGTCCTCGAACACGCTGCGGCCGAAGTTGGAGACGTTGAGACCGTCGATGACGATGAGCTCGTCGTGCAGGCCCGGCATGGCGCCACCTCGCAGTTGGTCCCCGACCCTCTCCCCGCAAGCGGGGAGAGGGAGCCTCACATCCGCTTCACGTCGGCCGTGAAGGCATAGCCGATGCCGCGCACGGTCTTGATCAGACGCGGATGGTCGGGATCGGGCTCGATCTTCTTGCGCAAGCGGGCGATCAGCGCATCGATCGAGCGGTCGAGCGGCGACCATTCGTGGCCCTTGAGCAGGTCCATGATGTTGTCACGCGAGAGCACCCGGTGCGGGCGCCTGACGAAGATCTCGAGCAAGTTGAACTCGGCCGTGGTCAGCTCCACGGCGCTGGCTTTGCCGCGTGTGAACTCGCGCCCCGTGACGTCGAGCTGCATGTCGTCGAATACGTAGCGCTCGTGGGTGGAGGCAGCCGCCGGGGCCGGCGCCGGCTCGGAACCCGCTCCATAGCGCCTCAGGACCGCCCGCACCCGCGCAAGCACCTCGCGCAGCTGGAACGGCTTGGCGATGTAGTCGTCGGCGCCGAGCTCGAGACCCACCACCCGGTCGATGGTGTCGCCTTTGCCGGAGATCATGATGATGGGGATGTTGCACTTGGCGCGCACCTCGCGGGCGAGCTCCAGGCCATCCTCGCCGCCCAGCGTCAGGTCGAGTGTAATGAGGCTGACCGGCCGCTGGTCGATGGAGGCGCGCATCTCGGCGCCGTCCTTGGCCTCGGTCACATCGAACCCTTCGCGCTCGAAGCACTTGCGCAGCAGGGCCCGCACCTCCGCCTCGTCGTCAACGACCAGAATATGCACATTCCCGCTCGGCATCGGCGGCCGACCCAGTCTCCTTGCCAGGCGATGGCGCCTCCTGCGCCCATGTATATCCTCGCCGCCTCGGGCTTGTCGATGGAGCGGGCTGGACGACGCGGATCGCTCGGCACGGGAGCCGGGCGACGGGCCGCGAGCTCAGCGGCAGATCAGAACCGGCACGGAGCTCAGCGTCAGCACGCGCATCGCCTGGCTGCCGAGCAGGACCCTGGCGAGCCCGCGCCGCCCGTGCGAGGACATGACGATGAGGTCGCAGCCCCTGGCCTTGGCCGTGTCGATGATGGCCTCGGCGGCGAAGTCCTTGGCGTGCACAGTCTCGCAGGCGACGCCCGCGGCCTTGGCGGCGGCGCTGACGTCGCCCAGGATGCGTGCCGCCTCCTCGGCCGACGACTTCTCGTATTCCTCGACGGGAAAGGCCAGCGCCGCCTCGCCGGTGACCATCGCCGTCCACGGCTCGGTGGCGGTGACGGCCGTGACCTTGGAGGCGAGCGCCTTGGCGAGCTTCAAACCCGTTGTGACCGCCTTGCCGGCCAGCTCCGACCCGTCGGTAGCAATCAGGATGTGCTTGTACATGGTGTTTCCAGCTCCTTGTCCGCGGGACGACTGTCACCGGGCGGGGTCGAGCCCGCGTTGATGCACGTCAACGACGATCACCCTGCCGAGGTTGATCTGGCTCAAGGCCTGCGCCCGCGAACCCCCGGATAGTGTGGCAGTGGAGGGAACAGCCCCGGTGCAGCCGTTGCGCGCGGGCTCGTGTTGGGCCCAGGGCCGGGCGATGCGAGGCAAGCAAGCAAGGATATGCCGCAACCGAGTGACACCTGCAGACTGGCGATCGGCATCTTCCAGGCGGTGTCCGAACTCGAGCGCGCCATTGCGGAGCTCATGGCCGAGGGCTTCTCCACTGCCGACATCTGCCTCGCCGGCAAGCGCCAGGTGCTGGAAGCGACGTTTGGGGACGAGGTCGCGCATGGCAGGGTGCGGTTGCAGAACCTCGCCCGGTCCGGCCACGGCTCGCAGCTTGCCGCCACCGCCGGCCCGACGCTCGATATGGTGCTGCAGCAGGCGACGTCGAAGGATGCCGGCGCCGCGGCCGCAGCGTCCTTCTGGCCCGATCTCTGCCGCAGCCTCGGCGAGCACATGCAGCGGGGCGAGATCGTTCTGTGCGTGAGCGCGCGCGAGGCGGTGCTGCAGGCGCGAAGCTCGCGCATCCTGCTGCGCCATTCCACGCAGAGCGTTCAGACGTTCGAGTTCACGCCCGTCAAGGTAGCCTCGCGCCGCAGGCCGGATCGCGGGGCCACATGATCGCTCCGCCCCTGCGGTCCGCCGCTGCCCTCTCGATCCTGCTTTGCGCGGCGGTTCCGCCGATCGCGGCCGAGACGTCATCGCTGGAGCGCGGCCGGGCCATCGCCGTCCAGAACTGCGCCCGCTGTCACGCCACCGGCGCCACGGGCGACAGCCCGGTGTCGGCGGCACCGCCGTTCCGCGTGCTGCCGCAGCGCTATCCGGTCGAGAACCTCGCCGAGGCGCTGGCCGAGGGCATCGTCACCGGCCATGCGGAGATGCCGGAGTTCAGGTTCCCGCCGGCCGACATCGACGCGCTGCTCGGCTATATCGACAGCCTCGCTCCCGCCGGCACCCGCAGGGCCAAGCCCTGAGGTCGGCGCCTCGCCTCATTCCAGCGCCACCGGGATCGACAGGAAGCCGCGGAAGCGGGCTCTTCCCCCGCGCACCGGCGCGCCCGCGAGCGCATAGCGCGGGAAGCGGGCGAGGAAGCGGCCGATGGCGATGCGGCCCTCCAGCCGTGCCACGTTGAGGCCGGCGCACACGTGCGCGCCCGAGCCGAAGGCCAGGTGGCGGTTGGGCTCGCGCGCCACGTCCAGCCGGTCGGGATCGGGGAACTCGGCGGGATCGCGGTTGGCGGCGCCGATGCCGATCGTGACGAAGGTGCCGGCCGGCATCGTCACGCCGCCGATCTCGACCGTGCGCGTGGTGACGCGGTTGCCGAGCTGGTTGGAGCTCTCGAAGCGCAGGAGCTCCTCGACGGCGGAGCGGATCAGATCCGGCCGGGCGATCAGGCGTGCTTTTTCTTCCGGCCACTCCAGCAAGGCATAGAGCCCGTTGCCGATGAGATTGGTGGTGGTCTCGTGGCCGGCATTGAGGATGAAGATGATGTTGTGCAGAAGCTCGCGCTCGGACAGGCCCTCGCCGTCGGCCTCGCCCGCGATCAGCCGCGTCAGCACGTCGCGCGCCGGATCGCCGGGGCGCGCGCGCCGGTCGGCCACGAGCCCGGTGAGGTAGGCGAGGAAGTCTGCCACCGCCTTCTCGCCGCGCGCGCGTTGCTGCTCGGTCAGCGTCGGCTCCAGTGCGCCGAGGATGGCGAGCGACCAGTCGCGCAAGGGGCCGCGCTCCTCGCGCGGGACGGCCAGCAGGTTGCCGATCACCTCCACCGGCACGGCCGCAGCCAGATCGGCGATCAGGTCGGCCGTGCCCTTGGCGGCCATGGCATCGAGTAGGCCGTCGACCAGGGCCGTCACCGGCGCCTCCATGTCGGCGATGGCGCGGGGCGTGAGGGCCCCCGCGATGATGCGGCGCACGCGCGTATGCAGCGGCGGGTCGTTGAACACCAGGCTCGTGGTGTGGTGCTCGTAGAGCAGGCTGTCGCCGTACTTGGGCGCGAACTCGCGCTTCTTGTCGGAGGAGAAGGCCGCCGCGTCCTTGTAGACGGCGGCACAGTCGGCATGGCGGGACAGGAAATAGCCGCCGTCGGGCAGGCGATGCACCGGATCGTGCTCGCGCAGGGCATGATACGTGGGGTAGGGGTTGGCGTAGAAGGAGGCCGGCAGTTGCCGCAGATCGAAGCCGCGTGCCACCTCGCGCGCCTCGTCCGGATCGGCAAAGCGGGCCGGCGCCCGGCGCGGGGCCTGCGCGCTCGCTCGCGGAGTGGTCTGCCCGCTCAACGTTCGCCTCGATCAGAGGTCCATCCCGAAACCGCCAAATTCACCGCGGCATACTGCATGCCGGATCGGCGACGGGGATCGGCCCAGCGTATGGCCCAGCGCCTCGGCCGGGCAAGGCCCGATGTGCGGGCGCCGGCTTGGCGTCCGGTCGCGTCCCCGGCGTGCTGGGGGAAGGTGTATCTGGAGTGCTCGCAATGCCGGAACCCACGTTCGCCATGACCGTCGACGACGACCTGCCGCGCACCATCAGGCGCGAGCGCGATGCGCAGCGGGAGGCGCGGGAGCGCGAGGCGCGCGAGCGGGAAGCGCGCGAGCTGCAGGCGCAGGCCCGCGAAAGGCGCGCCGCGGCCGCCGTTCCCGCCGCACCTGCACCTGCCCTCGACGGTGCCGAGGCGCTGGCGCTGCCGGCGCCCGGCGTCACCATCGTCGATCTCGACGTGCCGTTCGCCAAGCTGGCGACGTTCTTCATCAAGGCGGTGTTCGCGGCCGTCCCGGCGCTGCTGATGCTCACCGCGATGCTCTGGGTGTTCGGCCAGATGCTGCAGACCTTCTTCCCGCACCTCCTGAAGCTCAAAATCCTCATCTACATGCCGCAGTAGCGGGCGCGCCCGACTGCCCGCTGCTCCAGCGCGCCGGATGATGGAGGGCGATGCAACGCAGCAGCCCTTGCAGGGCTGTCACGCGCGGTGGACAGGCGCGACGCGGCTTGTGCCGACCGCCGCGGCAGACGATGATCGCCCCGTCGTCCACCTGGGAGAACGCCCATGATCTACGAGTATCGCGTCTATCGCTGCGTGCCCGGCCGCCTGCCGGCGCTGCTCAAGCGCTTCGAGAACCACACGACCAAGATCTGGGAGAAGCACGGCATCCGGCAGGCCGGCTTCTGGACCGTGCTCATCGGCGACGGCAACCAGGATCTGCACTACTTCCTGGCCTGGGAATCGCTGGCCGAGCGCGAGAAGAAGTGGGCCGCGTTCCAATCCGACCCGGCCTGGATCTCGGCCCGCGCCGAGAGCGAGCGCGACGGTCCGATCGTGGCCAACGTCACCAGCACGATCATGGTGCCGACGTCGTTCTCGAGCGTGAAGTGAGATTTGTCATCCCGGAATTCGCGTCAGCGAATATCCGGGATCCGGTCGACCGGGCTCAGACCCGTTGCGCAACCGTCGATGCAGCAAGCGCAACGGCGGGGCAAGGCGTCTGACCCCCGCCCCCTGGGTCCCGGCTCTGCGCGCTGACGCGCTCCGGCCGGGATGACAGACCGCCTACCCTCAATGCACGTCGCGCCAGATGCGGCGCTTGGCGAGGCCGAGCAGCAGGGCGGTGAGCACGATGTAGCCGAGCACGAGG
>DASRDL010000219.1:0-2684 GCA_035652635.1 Hyphomicrobiaceae bacterium
TTCGTCACCTCGGTGCTCGGCCATCGCTTTCCCGAGCGCCTGACGGGCATCCACCTCAACATGCTCGCGGTGCGGCGCGACCCGAAGATGGTGGAGAGCCCCACGCCCGAGGAGAGGACCTACCTCGCCGAGCTTGCCCACTTCCTCAAGGAGGAGACGGGCTACCAGTGGATCCAGGGCACCAAGCCGCAGACCCTGGCGTTCGGCCTCAGCGATTCCCCCGCCGGCCTCGCGGCCTGGATCGTCGAGAAGTTCCGCACCTGGACCGACTGCGGCGGCAACCCCGAGAACGCGGTGAGCCGCGACGAGATGCTGGCCAACATCTCGCTCTACTGGTTCACCGGCTCTATCGGGGCCTCGTTCTGGCCCTACTACGCCCGCATGCACGCTCCCTGGCCGATCCCCGAGGGCGCAACGGTGAACGTGCCGACCGGCTATGCCGAGTTCCCGCGCGAGATCCTGCGCCCGCCGCGCTCGCTCGCCGAGCGCACCTACACCGACATCCGGCGCTGGAGCGTGATGGGGAAGGGCGGGCACTTCGCCGCCCTCGAGCAGCCCGAGGCGCTGGCGCAGGAGGTGGTGGAGTTCTTCCGTTCGCTGAACTGACCTTCTTCAGCGCCCGCATCTGCCGTCGCAACCGCTCGATAGTCCGATGTCGCATTGTTGCGGCGGCAGCCCCTCCCGCATGAACGCGCAATGAACGGCGGCGTCAGCCGCCGTTTAGCCCAGGGCTCAAAATGCAACACGATCATGCGCTTCTATTGGCAAGTGCTCGTTGCCGACAACGAGATAGCCAATGGAGGATGAAATGAAGGTCTTCACTGCTGCAGCGCTCGCGCTTGCCTGTACCCTGGCTCCCCTCGCCGCCATGGCGCAGACGGCGCCGGCGACGCCCACCAACAAGGCCGACTGCGAGAAGGCCAAGATGAAGTGGGACGACAAGGGTGGCAAGGACGGCAAGGGCGCCTGCCTCGCCGCCCCGGCCAAGACCGACGCGGTCAAGAAGTAGCCAGCCGGCCCATCCCAGAATCCCGGGTTCCGGCATGTCGGGCTCCGCGCTCCCCGCGCGGGGCCCGATTTCGCATGGGCACTGTCATCCCGGAATGCGCGCAAGCGCATATCTGGACCCAGGGGCAACAAACGACGTCGCCTGCCGTGTCGCTCTGGGTTCCGGATATTTCGCTCCGCGAAATTCCGGAATGACTGACGGTGGTATACTACATCGCTGTCATCCCGGCCGGAGCGCGTCAGCGCGGAGAGCCGGGACCCAGTGGCCCGAGCTCACTGTCCGATGCATTTGTAATTCTGGGTGCCGGATATTTCGCTGACCTCGGGACAAGCGCGAGGGCAGGCGCGAAATTCCGGCAGGACGGCGAAGGCGATCACGCGGCCGCCGCCTCCAGCACCATGCGGGCGGCCTTCTCACCGATCATGATCGACGGCGCGTTGGTGTTGCCGGAGGTGAGGGTGGGCATGATCGAGGCGTCGGCGACGCGCAGGCCGGAAATCCCGTGCACGCGCAGGCGGTCGTCGACCACGGCGGCGGGATCGCTGCCCATCTTGCACGTGCCGACCGGATGATAGGTGGTCTCGGCGGTGCGGATGACGAAGTCGAGAAGCTCGGCATCGGTCTCCGCCTTCGGGCCCGGCGCGAACTCCTCGGCCCCGAGCCAGGCGAGCGGGGGCGCGCCGACGATCTTGCGCACGATGCGCATCGAGGCCACCACGCAGTCGCGATCGATGCCCTCCGACAGGAAGTTGAAGCGGATGGCCGGCGGCCTGGTGGCATCGGCCGACGTGATGTGGATGCTGCCCTTGCTCTCGGGGCGCATCTGGTGGGTGATGATGGTGAGGCCCCTGTCCCTGTCGAGCTTGAGGCTGGGCGAGACCAGGAAGGGCTGCACGGTGAGCATGGCGTCCGGGCTGTCGAGGCCCTCGCGGGTCTTGAAGAAGGCGCGCATGGGCGACGCCGGCAGAGCGAGGAAGCCGGTGCGCCGGGTGATGTAGAGGGCGCCCTGCCACAGGGCGCCGAGCCCGCGCGCCCGCTCGTTGAAGGTGACGCCGTGCCGCCCCACGTGCCACTTCATGCGCGGGGCGAAATGGTCGCGCAGGTTCTCGCCCACGCCGGGGAGATGGTGGCGCACCTCGATGCCGAGGCCCTTCAGCCGCTCGGCCTGGCCGATGCCGGACAGCTCGAGCAGCTGCGGCGAGGCGATGGCGCCGGCCGAGACGATCACCTCGCGCGCCGCCCGCGCCTCGCGCTTCTCGCCGCGCACGTTGTAGCGCACGCCGACGCAGCGCTTGCCCTCCAGGATCAGGCTCTCCGCCAGCGCGTCGGTCTCGATGCCGAGGTTGGGGCGGGTGCGCGCAGGATCGAGGTAGCAGCGCGCCGTGCTCATGCGCCAGCCCCTGCTGATGGAGGCCTGCGTCATGGCGATGCCTTCCTGGTCGCCGCTGTTGTAGTCGGGGTTGTGCCTGATGCCGGCCAGGGCCGCGGCCTCGATGAAACTGTCGTAGAGCCGGCCGCGCTCGGGGTTGTCGGAGATGCCGATGGGACCCTCGCGGCCGCGCACCTCGTCGTCGCCGCCGGCGTAGCTCTCCATGGCCTTGAAGATCGGCAGCACGTCCTGCCAGCTCCAGCCGCGATTGCCGAGCTGCGCCCAGTGGTCGTAGTCCTGGCGCTG
>DASRDL010000220.1:0-12671 GCA_035652635.1 Hyphomicrobiaceae bacterium
GCCTTCTACCAGATGATCCTGGAGACCGGATCGCTGAGCTACAGGCGCGGCAACCGGTCGAGCGACGTGAAGCCGTCGCAGAACAACTTCGCCGGCCTCGGCGCCATCGGCGGGGGCGAGCCGGGCGAGAGCTTCAAGGACATACCGACCGGCGTGCGCGCACACCTCGAGCACCTGCTGCTCTACTCGGGCGAGAGGCTCGAAAACCCGACCGCCGACCGCACCCGCAAGGTGCAGGAATGGGGCGTGCTCACCAAGTGGCAGTCGCGCTTCACGCGGCCGATCACCTTCGGCGACCTGGCGGCCCAGTGGGCGCCGGGCTCCAACAGCTACGCGCGCATGCTCGACGGCATTGCCGAGCGTTTCGTGGAGTTCTGCGAGCAGCCCGATCCGCGGCCCGAGCTCGCCGAGGCGGTCCGCCGCGATCTCAGGCTCGCTGCCGCCCGGGCCCAGCAGCCGTCGGGTGCCGAGCTCGCCCGCCGCGCCATAGAGGCGGGCAAGGCCGAGAAGAACGAGCGGCCCTCTGCGCTGGGCGCGCAGCAGACTCCGGCGCAGCGGCCGCTCGCGGCGGCGCCGCCCACCGGCGACAAGGCATCGCCGGTGCCGTTCAAGGTCCTCAACGCACCGGTGCCGGAAGCCGACGGGCCGGTCCCGGCCGCCCCGGTAGCCGACAAGGTCGCGACCGCGCCGAAGGAGCGCGAGGGCAAGGCGAAGACGGCAACACAAAAGTCCGGCGCCGCAGATCAGCCGGCGTTCCAGGTGGCCTCCGCCGCGGGGGCCGCCAAGCAGGCGGCGCCGGCGCAGGCCGCTCCGCCGGCCGCCGGGCAGAAGTGCCGCGTGTGGACGGCGAGCTATGGCGGCCAGAAGGCGCTCATCATCCGCTCGGTGATCGACAAGGTCGTCAACTACACCGTCCTCGACGTCAACGACGGCGCCGAGAAGCGCGAGGCCGACGCCTTCATCGCCGCCTATGCCAAGGACGGCACCATCACCGGCGAGTTCGCGAGTCAGACGCAGGCCCTCGACAAGGCCTTCGAGCTCTGCCCGGAGGGTTGAGGTCGGGTTGGGTCCGTGCGCGTGTTCCCCGTGCTCCGGCGAGCCGCACCCGAGCTGATGTGCGCCGCCCTGCTGCTGGCGACGGTGGGCGGGAGCGCCAATGCCGCCGCCCGCCCGCGGCTGCCCGAGATCCGCCTTTCTGCGGGACAGAGCGTGCCGCGCTGCGTCACCCCCGCCCGCCTCAACCGCCACCTGATGGAGCGCACGCGCGATCTCGATCCGCGTTTCCGCGACATCGCCCGCTACTACAAGCAGCACGGCGAGGCCCTGCGTGTGCGCTGGGATTACGCCTTCTTCCAGATGCTGCTCGAGACCAACTACCTCTCGTTCAAGACCGGCAGCGGGAGCTGGGGCGACGTCGACCCCAGGCAGAACAACTTCGCCGGCATCGGCACCGTCGGCGGCGGCGTGCCCGGGGACAGCTTTCCGGACGTGTCGACCGGCGTGCTGGCGCAGATGCAGCACCTCGTCGCTTATTCGGGCGAGCGCGTGGCGAAGCCGCTCGCCCCGCGCACGCGCGAGAAGCAGGACGAGATCATCGAGCTGTCACTCGCCTTGAAGCGGCCCGTACGGTTCGACGACCTCACCAACCGCTGGGCCAAAGACCGCAACTACGCCAGGTCGATCGAGTGGGTGGCCGAGCGCTACCGGGCGGCCAACTGCACGGCCTCGGGCGAGCCGCTCGACCCGACCGCCGACGAGCTGGAGCAACGCCCGCGCAAGCCGCCGCCCGTCGCCGCCGCACCGCCGCGCACGCCGCCGGCGGCGGCAACTGCCCCCGCCGCTCCCGGCGCGCCGGCCTGCGACGTGTTCACGGCAAGCTACGGCGGGCAGGTGGCAGTCCTCATCCGTTCGGAGTCGGGTGCCTCGATCAATTACACGGTGCTGCAGGTCGACGCCGAGCTCGAGGAGCCCCAGGCCGAGGCCTTCATGAAGGTGCACGCACCCAACGGCCGCACGATTGCCCGCTTCGACAGACCCGAGCCGGCCTTCGAGCGGGCCTTCGCGCTCTGTCCGCCGCCTTAGGGCGCAGCTGCGCGGGGGGCCTACGCCGCGGCCTCATACTGATGCCGCAATTGCGGCCGCAAAGCTCACGGGGGACGCCTCTTTTCGGGCCGGCGGCGCTTCCACAGCGACGCCGGTCCGGAGAGGCGGTACGCTTGACGGCGGTGCGCGTCGGGCCTCTTCTGCCCATCCTCGAGCAGGGCACCAACTTTTTGCGGGCCGATACCCATGCGTGAATGGACGGCAAGGCTGGCTGCGGTGGCACTCGCTGTGGCTGCAGGCATCGGAACGGCGTCCGCAGACCCCACCAAATATCCGCCCCCCAACAACAACTGCCAGAACACCGGCAGCTTCGAGCGCTGGCTGGCAGGCTTCCGCCAGGAGGCAGTCGCCGCCGGCATCTCGCGCGCCACCATCCAGGCCGCCCTCGACGGCATGACGCTCGATCACGGCATCATCGCCCGCGATCGCAAGCAGGGCTTCTTCGCCCAGAGCTTTACGGCCTTCGCCGGCAAGCTCGTGACGCCGAACCGCATCCAGGCCGGCGCCGCCAAGCTCAAGCAGCACCGCGAGCTGCTCGCACGCGTGGAGAAGGATTACGGCGTGCCGGGCCCGGTGATCGTGGCGTTCTGGGCGCTGGAGAGCGATTTCGGCGCCGGCATGGGCAACCTGCCGGTGCTGCGGTCGCTGGTGACGCTCGCCTACGACTGCCGCCGGCCGCAGATGTTCCGCGACGAGCTGATGGATGCCCTGCGCATCATCGACCGCGGCGACCTGACGCCGGGAGAGATGATCGGCTCGTGGGCGGGCGAGCTGGGCCAGACGCAGTTCCTGCCCTCCCACTATTTCAAGCACGCGGTGGACTACGACGGCGACGGCCGCCGCAACCTGATGCGAAGCACACCGGACGTGGTCGCCTCCACCGCCAATTTCCTCGTCTACCTCGGCTGGCAGCGCGGCCAGCCATGGCTCGACGAGGTGCGTGTGCCCTCCAACCTCGCCTGGGACCAGGCCGACCTCGCCATCCAGCACCCGCGCGCGAAGTGGGCGGCCTGGGGCGTGACGCTGGCCGACGGGCGGCCGCTGCCGGGCGACAACCTGCCCGCCTCCCTGGTGCTGCCGATGGGGCGGTTCGGGCCGGCGTTCCTCGCCTATCCCAACTTCCAGGCCTACCTGAAGTGGAACCAGTCGCTGAACTATTGCCTCAGCGCCGCGCACCTGGCAGCGCGCCTTGCCGGTGCGCCGCCCTTCCGCAAGGGCTCCGCCGAGATCCCCGAGTGGTCGCAGCCGGCCATGAAGGAGCTGCAGCAGCTCTTGGTGCGCCGCGGCTACCAGGTGGGCGAGGTGGACGGCAAGATGGGCGCCGGCACCCGCGCCGCGGTCAAGTCGGCGCAGATGAAATTCGGCCTGCCGGCGGATTCCTATCCCACGCCCGAGCTGCTGGAACGGCTGCGGCGGTAGAGTCGCAACGACTTGCGTGTGCGTCGCCGCGGATCAGCCCACCGGCCGCGCCGACAGCACGATGTCGGCGCCTTCCTTGGTGATGTCGAGGCGCATGCGCGAGGAGGCGGCCAGCCGCCACGTGTAGTAGGCCTGGATCGAGAGGGCATCGAGCTGCGGCGGCTGGGAGCCGGCGACGAAGTCGGCCAGGTATTGCGGCGGGCGGGCGGCGGCGCCCTGGCAGCGCACGCGGAAGCGCGGCTTCTCCAGGCTGTCGGCGATGGTCACCTCGATCTCGCCGCCGCGCGGCAGGGCCGTGATGGCGGCGGCAACGAGATTGAGCAGCAGCTTCACCTTGTCCTTGGCCATGTGTCCGGGGATGCCGCGCCAGGTGAGTTTGTGCTTGCCCTGGCCGATCAGGCCGCGGCTGAGCTGCTCGGCCGTGCCGAGGTCGATCTGGGCCCCGGCCGAGCCCGCCGCACCGAAGGCGAAACGGGCGAACTGCAGGCGCGCGGAGGCCTGCTGGGTGACGTTGCGGATCACGTCGAGCGCGTAGCTCTTGGCCTCGGCATCGTCGTCCTCGTCGAGGATCTCCAGGCCGTTGTAGATGGCACCCACCGGGCCGATCACGTCGTGGCAGATCTTGCTGGAGATGAGGGCGGCAAGCTCGAGGTCGGTTGGCTGGGCGCGCTGGGTCATCTAGTGGACCTCGGTTCTTCTCGGGCGTGAGGCGCGGCCGGCCGCTTTCGAAAAAAAGCACACGCCACGCTGGCCAACGGGACCGCTTCGCGCAAGAGCTTCGCCTTGATACATGCTTCGCGCGTCGCCTCCAAGGCCACCCCCCGGAGGGGGCGAGCCTGCTCGTCCAAGTATTGTTTTTGAGTCACTACCCCGGCGTGCAAAGTTGGCGCGGGCGGACGGCGGTGGCCGCCGCGGGGGCGAATCACGGAAAGGGCGCGCATGCGTGCAAACGAAATCGAACGCCTCGCCGATGACCTGCTGCCCGTTGCGCTGGCGGCCGGGCGGGTAGAGATGGTCCATTTCAGCGCCGGCGGGGTGGCCGTGGAGACCAAGGCCGACCAGAGCCCGGTCACGGTGGCCGACGTGCAGGCGGAAGCCGTCATCCTGGAGGGTCTGCGGCGGCTGATGCCGGGGGTGCCGGTCATCGCCGAGGAGGAGGTGGCGGCCGGTCGAATTCCCGACATCAGCGGCGCCTTCTTCCTCGTCGACCCGCTCGACGGCACCAAGGGCTTCATCAAGGGCCGGCGCGAGTTCACCATCAACGTTGGCCTGGTCGTGGAGCGCCGTCCGGTGTTCGGCCTCGTCTACGCCCCCGCGCTGTCCGACCTCTACGTCACCACCGGCCCCGGCACCGCGCTCAATGCGAGCATTGCGCCGGCCTCCGAAGCGCGCGGCCTCGCCGACTTGAGCCCCACGCCTCTGCGCACGCGCGTGCCCGACCCGCATGCCCTGGTTGCTTTCACCAGCCAGTCGCACCTGAACCGCGCGACCGAGAGCTTCCTCGCCCGCTATCAGATCGTGGAGCGGCGGTCACTCTCCTCCTCGCTGAAGTTCGGCCTCATCGCCAAGGGTGAGGCCGACCTCTACCCGCGCGTTGCCCCGACCAGCGAATGGGATACCGCGGCCGGCCATGCCGTACTCGCCGCTGCCGGCGGAGCCGTGACCACGCTCGACGGCGCTCCGCTGCTCTATGGCAATGCAGAGCGCCAGTTCGTGACCCCGGAATTCGTCGCCTGGGGGCGCGGGCCCTTGGCGCCGACCCGGTAGCGCCGGGGCCGGGGCGCCGCTCAGGCCCGGTGCCGCTCGATGACCGGCGTCCAGGAGGCCAGGTCCTCCGGCCCGCGGATGCGAGCCGGCAGGCCGGCGCCGCCGGTGGCGGGCACCAGCACGCGCGCCACCCCGGCACGGGCCATGGCCGCAAGCTCCGCCTCGTCGTCCGGCATGCTCGCGGTGATCTCGAGCTTGTCCGGATCGCGCCCCGCTGCCTCCGCCGCCCGGCGGGCGATTGCGATCAGGTCGGCGGGGGCTCCGCGCGCCGGGAAGTAGCCGTCGCCCAGCCTGCCGGCGCGGCGTGCGGCGGCCTCGGAGTGGCCGCCGACGATGATCGGCACCCGTTTGTTGACCGGCTGCGGCCGGCAATAAGCTTCCTTGAAGGAGACGAAGCGGCCGTTGAAGGTCGGCTTGTCGGCCGACCACAGCTCGCGCATGGCGGCGATGTATTCATCCGTGCGCGCGCCGCGCCCGGCGAACGGCACGCCGAGTGCGGCGAATTCCTCCTCGAGCCAGCCGACGCCGATGCCGATCAGGATGCGGCCGCCCGAGAGGTGGTCGAGCGTGGCGATCTGCTTGGCGGCCAGCACCGGGTTGTGCTGCGGCAGGATCAGGATGCCGGTGGCGAGCTTGATGCGGGTCGTGGCGGCGGCCACGAACGCCATCCAGATCAGCGGGTCGGGCAGGGGGATGTCGTTGCGGCCGCCCGCCATCTTGCCGCTCGCGTCGTAGGGGTAGGTGGAGGCGTAGCCGGCCGGAACGATGGTGTGCTCCACCGTCCACAGCGACTCGAAGCCCGCCGCCTCCGCCGCCTGGGCGAGTGCCACCGCCTCCTTGGGATCGACATAGCGCGACGTATTGCAGTAGCGCAGTCCGAATTTCATGGGCGTCCTCCCGGCTCCCCGCGTCAGGCCCACCAGCGCTCCGGCACCGGAAAATGGCCGGCGGCGTCCTCGATCACCTGGCCTGCACGGAACAGCGTCTCCTCGTCGAACGGTCGCCCGATCAGCTGCAGCCCGAGCGGCGTGCCCTCCGAGGAGAGGCCGGCCGGCACCGAGATGCCCGGCACGCCGGCCATGTTGGCCGTCACCGTGAAGACGTCATTGAGGTACATCTGGATCGGGTCGCCCACTACCTCGCCGATGCCGAACGCCGGCCCGGGCGTGGTGGGGGTCAGCAGCACATCGACCCCGGCGAAGGCCTCCTCGAAGTCGCGCTTGATCAGCGAGCGCACCTTCTGCGCCTTGATGTAGTAGGCATCGTAGTAGCCGGCGGAGAGCACGTAGGTGCCGATGAGGACGCGCCGGCGCACCTCGGCGCCGAAGCCTGCCGCGCGCGTGGCCTCGTAGGTGTCGACGAGGTCGCGGCCCTCTTTCCTCAAGCCATAGCGCACGCCGTCGTAGCGGGCGAGGTTGGACGAGCATTCCGCAGGCGCCACGATGTAGTAGGCGGGCAGCGCGTACTTGGTGTGCGGCAGCGACACCTCCTGCACGCTGGCGCCGGCCGCCTTCATCCAGGCGATGCCCTGCTGCCAGAGCTCCTCGATCTCCGCCGGCATGCCGTCGATGCGGTACTCCCTGGGCACGCCCACCTTGAGGCCATTGACGCTCTTTCCGACGGCCGCCTCGTAGTCGGGCACGGGCAGGTCGGCGCAGGTGGAATCCTTGGCATCCGCGCTCGCCATGTGCGTGAGCATGATGGCGGCATCGCGCACGGTGCGGGCGATGGGGCCGGCCTGGTCGAGCGAGGAGGCGAACGCAACGATGCCGTAGCGCGAGCAGCGTCCGTAGGTCGGCTTGATGCCGACCGTGCCGGTGATGGCGGCCGGCTGGCGGATCGAGCCGCCGGTATCGGTGGCGGTGGCGGCGAGGCACAGGTTGGCGGCCACCGCCGCCGACGAGCCGCCCGAGGAGCCGCCCGGCACCAGCCCGACGTTGGAGCCCTTGCGCCGCCAGGGGCTGACCACGGGGCCGAAGCAGCTCGTCTCGTTGGACGAGCCCATGGCGAACTCGTCGCAGTTGAGCTTGCCCAGCATGACGGCGCCCGCGTCCCACAGGTTCTGCGTGACGGTCGATTCGTAGGTCGGCGTGAACTCGCCCAGGATGCGCGAGCAGGCGGTGGTGCGCACGCCCTTGGTGCAGTAGAGGTCCTTGATGCCGAGCGGCAGGCCTTCGAGCGGGCGGGCATCGCCCTTCGCCAGCCGCGCATCGCTGGCCGCGGCCTGCTTCAGCGCGTGCTCGGGCGTAGGCAGAACGTAGGCATTGAGCGCCTTGTTGCCGGCCTCGATGGCGGCGAGGAAGGCACCCGTCAGCTCGGCCGAGGAGAAGCGCTTGGAGCGCAGCCCTTCGCGGGCTTCGGCCAGGGTGAGTTGGGTAAGATCGGTCACTCGGTCAGTCCCACTCGTTGTCTTCCCGGCCCCGGGCGTCAGCCCGAGGGCCGGGACCCAGAGCCAGCAGGCGAGCACTCGGGCCAGGGTCCCGGATATTTCGCTTCCCGCGGGACAAGCCCGAGTGCAGGCGCGAAATTCCGGGATGACATGCTCACTCCACCACCTTCGGCACGACGAAGAAGTGATCCTCCCGCGCCGGCGCGTTGGCGACGATGTCGTCGGCCTTGCCGCCATCCGTCACC
The DNA here is from genome assembly GCA_035652635.1 of Hyphomicrobiaceae bacterium. Lineage (GTDB taxonomy): Bacteria > Pseudomonadota > Alphaproteobacteria > Rhizobiales > Hyphomicrobiaceae > AWTP1-13. The sequence continues at coordinate 7,924 of DASRDL010000220.1, forward strand.
ACGTCGGCGCGCATCTTGAGGGTCATCGGCGTCACGCGCGTCATCGGCTCGACGGCGGAGGTGTCGACCTCGTCGAGCTGCCTGACCCACTCCAGGATGCCCGACAGCTCGCCCTCGAGCGCCTTCGCCTCCTCGTCGCTGACCTTGATGCGGGCGAGGCGCGCGATGCGGCGCACGGTCTCCTCGTCGACCTGCATTGAGTGCTCTCGCCTCCTGTCGTGCCGGCGCACTCTTAGCCCCGGCGGTCGGCCGGCGCAACGGAGCTGCCTACTCGCTGCTGCCCATCTTGCTCAGGAACGGCCCCAGGATGTCGGAGTAGTCGTCGGTCCAGGGCCTGAGGTCGGTCTCGTGGAACTCGGAGACACCCTCCAGCGAGCGCAGCGGCGCCAGGGCCTCCTCGCTCCTGGCGAACACGGCGACCGTGGACGTCGACTGGGCGTAGCTGCCGTCGGCCTTGTCGTCGGAGATGAGGAAGCCGACGACGCCGTCGAGCACGTCGATGGTGGCCGACAGGACGGAATCGAGGTCGAGGTACCTGTTGGAGATGTGCAGAAGCACGATGCCGTCGGGCTTCAGCTTGTCGATGTAGAGCCGCAGCGCCTCGGCCGTCATCAGATGCACGGGCACGGCGTCGGAGGAGAAGGCGTCGACGATGATGAGGTCGAAGCTGCCGCTCGCCTCCTTGGCCATGGTCAGCCTGGCGTCGCCCATGACGATGTCGGGCTGCGGCTGGCAATGCTTGAGGAAGGTGAAGTAGCGCTCGTTCTTGGCGATGCCGACGATCACCGGATCGATCTCGAAGAAGCGCCAGGCCTCGCCCTCCTTGGCGTGGCAGGCGAGCGAGCCCGAGCCGAGGCCGACGATGCCGTAGCGTCCCTTGGCGTCGCCCAGCCGCTCGCGCACCTTGCCGATGGTGAGCGCCATGGGGCTGTTGGGGTAGTAGTAGGTGGCGGGTGTGGGGTCGTCGACCGGATTGCCTTCGTCGTCCCTCACGCGCTGCGCGCCGTGCAGCGTGGTGCCGTGGATCAGCGTGTGGAAGGCGCCGTCGTCCGCCGACTGCACGCGGTAGACGCCGAAATAGCTCCTCTGCGCTTCCCCGCGCTTGACGCTGGAGGGGAGCCAGGTGAGCGCCAGGAAGATCATCAGGGCAGCGACGAGCTGGCGCGGCGGCGAGCGCATCATCGCCAGCATGGCCGCGGCGAGCACCGCGACCACCACCATCGTCGTGCCCCATTCCCCGGTGCTGATGCCCAGCTTGCCGATGGCCCAGGGCAGCCAGTAGATGACGAGGATGCCGCCGGCCGTGATCAGCCAGAGCATGAGCAGGTTCTGCTTGTCGTCCTCGGTCATCTCCGGCCCGCGCCGGCTCTCCGGCATCGGCACCGCACGGCCGACGATCGCGGCGATGCTGCCCCAGACGCGGTGCAGCGCGGCAGGATCGAACACGCCCGGCCGGCACGCCATCGACAGGGCGAGCAGCAGCGGATACTCGAACACCTCGCTGAACACCCTGGGCGCGATCAGCGCCGCCGAGAGGCCGCCCAGGGCGCCGCCCAGCGCCATCCACAGGTAGAACTCGGTGAGGTGCTGCGCCGCGGGTCGTGCCTCGTAAAGCGTGCGGTGGGCGACCATGGCCGAAGTAAAGAACACGGCAACGCCGGTGGGCGCCGTGACGAACCAGTTGTCGTGCTTGGTCTGCGACAGCGCCAGCAGTGCGACGACGATCGCCGCCAGGTGCAGCATCAGCAGCGTGTGCCGCGGCACGAGCGGCTTGTCGCGGAACACGAGCACGAACGTGAGCAGGTAGAGCGACAGGGGCAGCACCCACAGCAGGGGCGCCGAGGCAACATCGGTCGTCACGTGGGTGGTGAAGGCCGTCAGCAGGCCCGCCGGCACCAGCGCGAGCCCGATCCAGCCCAGTCGGTCCATCCACCCCGGTGCCGCGGTGAGGGCGCCGGAAGCCTCGCCCACCGGCGCAGACGCGGGGCCGGCGGCGACCTCGCCGGGGCCGGCACGGCAGCTGCGCATGACGAGATAGACGAGCGCCAGCGCCGCCACCAGGACGACATAGCCCACGGTCCACAGCCGGCTCAGCGCCTTGAGCCCGAACGCCGGCTCGAGCACGAAGGGATAGCCCAGCAGCGCGATGAGGCTGCCGAGATTGCTCGCCGCATAGAGGAAATAGGGATCGCGGCCGTGCGGGTGGCCGGTGCGTGCGAACCATGCCTGCAGCAGCGGCGCATTGGCCGAGACGGCCAGGAACGGCAGCCCGATCGCCACCGTGAAGAGCCCGATCTGCCACAGGTAGGGCTCGCCCGTGGGCGGCTCCGCCCAGCCCGAGGGCAAGCCGATGGGCAGCGCAACGAAGGCCACCAGGCAGAGCCCCAGGTGGAGGTAGCCCGTCATCTCCGGGCTGGCGCGGGCGATGATGAGGTGGGCATAGCAGTAGCCGGCGAGCAGTGCCGCCTGGAAGAAGAAGATCGCCACCGCCCACACCGACGGCGAGCCGCCGAGCACCGGCAGCACCATCTTGGCGAACATCGGCTGCACCGAGAACAGGAGCAGCGCCGAGAGGAACGTCGTGGCCGTATACGACCACAGCACGAAAGGAGGGTTGGTCGGCAGGGTGAAGCCCGGCTCCTTGCCGGCGGCCGGGCGCGGCTCGTCCGCGAGCGGCGGTTGGCTGGTCATCTGGGACATCCCTCGATCTCCTCGCGGGAAGGGGCGCCCGCTCAACGCGCCGCCGTCGGCGGGTCGAACCGCCGGCGTCTGGCATACTCTCGCCAGCGGCCGAGGGTTTGGCCCTCGTCCGGGCCGCGGAGTATAAGGCTCATCAATCGTGCGACAACATGCATCGTGAGGCCGAGGCCATGACGAGACGGCCATGACGAGACCGTCGGGCAGCGCGGGCCGGGCCCCCATCCCGGAGCCCGAGGAGTTCGCCCGCTCCCTGCCGAAGGGTGCGCGCCTCATGGGGCTCGATGTGGGCACCAAGACAGTGGGGCTGGCCCTGTCGGATGTAACGCGCACGATTGCAACGGGGTTCACGACGCTGCGGCGGAGCAGGTTCGCCGACGACGCCCGCCGCCTCCTGGAGCTGGCCGCCGAGCACGGGGTGGGCGGCCTGGTGGTGGGCCTGCCCATCAACCTCGACGGCAGTGAAGGGCCGCGTGCGCAGGCGACACGCGCCTTCACCCGCAACCTGAGCCGGCTCACGGCCCTGCCCATCCTCTACTGGGACGAGCGGCTGACCACCGCGGCCGCCGAGCGGATGCTGCTGGAGGCCGACCTTTCGCGCCGGCGCCGCTCCGAGGTGATCGACAAGGTGGCGGCGACCCTTATCCTGCAGAGCGCACTCGACCGCCTGCGGCGGCTCGAAGGCCGCTGAGGGGCGGGCGCGCAGGAGGGCATCGTGATCGACCGGTTCGCCACCCCTCTGGACCTGGCGGCGCTCTGCTATTTCTTCGCCGCCATCGGCCTCTACCGCCTCGTGGCGGGTATGCGCGGCCTCGAGGCGCGAAGCTTGATCGGAGCCGTGCAGGCGCAGCGGGTGCGTTGGATGCTCAACATGGCGGCCCGGGAAAACCGCATGCTCGATGCCATCCTGCTCGGCAGCCTGAGCCAGGGCAACGCCTTCTTCGCCTCCACCAGCGCCATAGCCGTGGGCGGGCTGGCAGCCTCGATGGGCTCGAGCGAGAAGGTGCAGGCGATCCTCGGCCGGTTGCCCTACGTCGCGCCGTCGACTCCGCTCGTTTGGGAGGCAAAGCAGCTGCTGATCATGGGCATTCTCGTCTATGCCTTCTTCAAGTTCGCCTGGGCCTTCCGGCTGTCGCATTACGGGTCGATCATGATCGGTGCCATGCCCGAGGCCGGTGCGGCCAGCAGCGAGGAGTGCCGGCGACATGCCGAGCGGACGGCGCGCCTGATCGGCATCGCCGGTGAGCACTCCAACAGCGGCATACGCTCCTTTTACCATGCGATCGCCGCACTCGCATGGTTCTTTCACCCGCTGCTCTTCATGCTGGCGACGACCTGGGTGATCGTCATTTTGGCACGCCGCGACTTCTTCTCGCGCTCGCTGCGGCTGATTGCCGCCGACGGCCGGCAGACTTAGCCGACGAGACACCGGCACGCAGTGCGCGTGATTGCGGGGTCCGCTGAGCATATTGCTCCGTTGACATTCATGTGAGGGTTGCAATCACGGGCTAGCTCAATTGCGCCGACCGCACTAAGTAGAGCCAAGCGACGGATCTTCATCATGAGGATCGTTGGCAACCTGTCACCCTTTCTTCTACGGCGGAGTATTCCATGAAGAACAACCATCGTTCGGGCGCCCTCGACGTCTCGGCCCTCCATCTGCTGCACCGGGCCGGTCAGTGCGCCGAGGTGCTGTTCACGAACGAGACCGGCAAGGCAGACCTCACGCCGCGGCAATACGCGATCCTGGCCAGCGTCTCCCAGAACCCTGACATCAGCCAGACCGGCCTCGTCGAGCAGACGGGGGTGGATCGCTCTACCCTGGCCGACATCGTTCGCCGGCTGGTCAAGAAGGGACTGTTGCAGAGGAAACGGACGCGGCGCGATGCGCGCATGTACGCGGTGCGGCTGACGGCCAAGGGGCAGTCGGCGCTCTCCTCCATCAAGCCCGCAGCCTCCCGCGTCGACCAGCGGCTGCTGTCGGTGCTGCGGCCGGGCCAGCGCGGCGACTTCATCGAGGCGCTGAGCGAGATCGTCCGCGCCATGAGCCG
>DASRDL010000221.1:0-8615 GCA_035652635.1 Hyphomicrobiaceae bacterium
CCGCAGCCCGACAGCTTCTGCTCCAGCCGCTCGAAGCCGCGGTCGAGATGGTAGACGCGGTTGATGGTGGTACGGCCCTCGGCCATCAGCCCGGCGATGACGAGCGACACGGAGGCGCGCAGGTCGGTGGCCATCACCTGGGCGCCGCGCAGGCTCTTCACCCCTCTGATGGTGGCCGTATCGCCCTGCAGCTGGATGTCGGCGCCGAGCCGGGCCAGCTCCTGCACATGCATGAAGCGGTTCTCGAAGATGGTCTCGCGGATGGTGCTCGTGCCCTTGGCCCGGGTCATCAAGGCCATCAGCTGCGCCTGCAGGTCGGTGGGGAAGCCAGGGTAGGGCTGGGTCTCGATGGTGATGGGCTCGAGGTCGCGGCCGTTGCGGCTGACGCGGATGCCGTGCGGGGTCTCGGCGATCGCCACGCCGGTCTTTTCCAGCGTGATGAGGGCGGTATCGAGCAGGCTCTTGCGCGCCCCCCGCAGCTCCACGTCTCCGCCCGCGGCCGCCACGGCGAAGGCATAGGTGCCGGTCTCGATGCGGTCGGGCAGCACGGTGTGCACGGCGCCCTCCAGCCGGCTGGCGCCGGCGACGCGCAGGGTCGAGGTGCCGATGCCCTCGATGCGGGCACCCATCTTGGTGAGGCACTCGGCCACGTCGCCGATCTCGGGCTCGCGCGCGGCGTTCTCGATCAGCGTTTCGCCCTTGGCGAGCGAGGCCGCCATCAGCGCCGAGTGGGTGGCACCCACCGACACCTTGGGGAAAGTGATGCGCGCGCCTTTGAGGCCGTGCGGCGCCCTGGCGACGACATAGCCGCCGTCGATATCGATCTCGGCGCCCAGTGCCTTCATGGCCATCAGGTGCAGGTCGACGGGGCGGGTGCCGATGGCGCAGCCGCCGGGCATGGACACGCGCGCCTCGCCGCAGCGCGCCAGCAGCGGGCCCAGCACCCAGAAGCTCGCCCGCATGCGCGCCACCATCTCGTAGGGTGCGGTGGTGTCGACGATGTCGCGGGCGGTGAGATGGAAGGTCTCGCCCAGATAGGGCGAGGGCTCCGAGCGCTTGCCGTCGACGGCCAGATCGACGCCATGGTTGCGCAGGATCCGCGCCAGCGTGTTGACGTCGGCGAGGTTCGGCACGTTCTTGAGGGTCAGGCGCTCGGACGTGAGCAGGCTGGCGATCATCAGCGGCAGGGCGGCATTCTTGGCCCCGGAGATGGCAAGTGAACCGTTGAGCGGCTTGCCGCCGACGATGCTGATGCGATCCATGCGTGAGCCCCGTTGTGGAAAATGCGTGCTGCAGCGCACCCTACGTCACCAGGCAGGCAGAATAACGCCGTTCGGTCAGACCTTGCTCCGCGGACCCGAGTCACCTGTCGGCTGTGACTTTTCGGCCGCAGCCCGCGCACGGGCCTGGGCCTTGCGTTTGGCCAGGTTTTCCCGCAGTGCCGCCTCCAGACGCCGCCGACGATCCTCGGCGCGCCTGCTTTTTCTGTCCGCTCCGTCCGCCATCAGGCACTCCCGTGCCGACCGTATCGGGTGGCAACGACAATAGTGTGCGTCGCATTCGCCGCACAAGCAGCCTCGACCCGGTTGTCTCGCTGTGCATGCAACGCATGCACGCGAGCCCGGCGGAGGCCGCGTTTGACCCGGAGGCTGCGGCGACGTTCAATGTGCCCGCCACGATGAGCGCCGCGCCCGAAGCGGCCGTCCCCGGAGGACGCCATGACCATCTCCATCCGTCAGCTGCATCCCATTTTCGTCGGCGAGGTTGCCGGCGTCACGCTCACGCCCCAGCTCGCGCCCGAGGCCGTTCGCGAGCTGACCGAGGCCATCGACCGGTACGCGGTCCTGGTTTTTCACGGCCAGTCGCTCGATGACGATGCCCTGCTGGCGGTGGGGCGCCTGTTCGGCGGCATCGAGCCGCCGCGCAATCATCGCGTCCAGCAGCGCCTCAAGCACGCCGAGATCGCCGACATCTCCAACCTGACGGCCCAGAACCAGCTGCGCGCCCGCGACGACCACCGTCGCCTCGATGCGCTCGCCAACCAGCTCTGGCATTCGGATGCCTCGTTCCGGGCGGTGCCGGGGGCGCTGTCGATGCTGTTCGCCCACATCGTGCCGCCCGCGGGCGGCGAGACCGAGTTCGCCGACCTGCGCGCGGCCTACGATGCCCTGCCCGCATCCATGAAAGCCAGGATCGAGGACCTGGTGGTGGAGCACTCGATCTTCCACTCGCGCGGCCAGCTCGGGCACACCGACTACACCGATGCAGAGCGCGCCGCGCTCCCGTCCGTGCGGCACCGGCTGGTGCGCGTCCACCCCGGCTCCAAGCGCAAGACGCTCTACATGGGCTCGCACGCCTCCCACGTCGTCGGCTGGCCGATGCCCGAAGGACGCCTCCTGCTGCGCGACCTGATGGAGCACGCGACGCAACGCGAGTTCGTGCACCGCCACAGCTGGCGCGTCGGCGACCTCGTCGTGTGGGACAACCGCTGCACGCTCCACCGCGGCCGTCCCTACGACGATGCCACCTACGCCCGCGATCTGCGCCGCGTCACCACCAAGGACGAGCCCTCGCCGGTGGCCCAGGTGGCGTGACGGCATTTTGCCATTCCGGAATTTCACGGCAGCGCAATATCCGGAACCTGCCCCGAGCCTGACGGCAGCGCGCACAACGCGGCCCCGGGTCCCGGCGCTCGCGCTGTGCGCGAGGCCGGGATGACAACACATGCTCACGCCGCCAGCAGGTCTGCGAGCGCCCAGGCGACGACAATGGTCGCCCGCCTCAGGTCGTCGAGCAGGAGGTTCTCGTCCGCCCGCTTGGCGTTGGCCTCCAGGATCGAGCGCGGGCCGGCACCGTAGAGCACGACCGGCACACCGGCCTCGGCATAGAGGCGCGCGTCGGTGTAGAGCGGCGAGGCCGTGGCCGGGATGGGCTCGGCGAACACCGCAGCCGCGCGCTTGCGGATGGCATCGCTGAGCCGCTGCTGGCCGGGCAGCGGGCCCAGGGCCCTGGCGAGCAGCAGCCGGCGCACCTCGACCGTGATGCCCGGCAGCCCTTCGACCGCCTGCCGCACCACCGACACGAGCCGGCCCTCCACCGTCGCCGGATCCTCCTCCGGGATCATGCGGCGGTCGAGCCGCAGGGCCACGCGGCCGGGCACGACGTTGGTGTTGGTGCCGCCCTCGATACGCCCCACGGTCAGCGTCGGGCTGCCGATGCCGGCGACGCCCGACCGCATGGAGGCGTAGCCCGCGCGCTCCGCATAGAGCGCCCCGAGCACGCGCACGGCCGCCTCGAGCGCATCATGGCCCGTCTCGGGCATGGCCGCGTGCGCCGACGTGCCGTTGATGGTCACCTCCAGCTGCAGGCAGCCGTTGTGGGCGGTGACGACGGCATAGGAGAAGCCGGCACAAAGGGCGAAGTCCGGTCGCGTGGCGCCGCTCGCGAGCAGGTGACCGGGGCCCAGCAGCCCGCCGAACTCCTCATCGTAGGTGAAGTGCAGCTCGATCGTGCCGGCGAGCGGGCGGCCCAGCGCCTCGAGGGCCCGGAGCGCGAACGTGTAGGTGGCGAAGTCGGACTTGGAGACGGCGACGCCGCGCCCGTACATGCGGCCGCCCTCGACCACACCCTCGTAGGGCGGCTTGCTCCAGCCCTCGCCCGGCGGGACGACGTCGCCGTGGGCGTTGAGGGCGATGGTGAGGCCCGGACCGAAACGGCGGCGCACGATCAGGTTGGTGATCGAGATCAGGCCGGCGGCGTGCACGCGCGCGATCGGCACTGGGTAGCGCTCCACTTCGTAGCCCATGCCCTCCAGCAGGGCGGTGGTGCGCTCCGCGTGGGGAGCGTTGTCGCCGGGCGGCGTGTCGGTCGGCACGCGAACGAGCTCACGCAGGAAGGCGACCTCCTCCTCGAAGCGCGCCTCGACGAGCCGGGCGATAGTCTGCTGCGTGATTTCGGCCATTTCAGCCGGCCGCCTGCAGGCGCCGGTCGAGCCGCCGTGTGGCCTCCAGCAGCGCGGTGACGGCGAGGTCCGCATCCTCGACGCTGATCGCCTCGGCGGGGTTGTGGCTCACCCCGTCCTTGCAGCGCACGAACAGCATGCCAGACGGGCAGAGCTTGGCCATGATCCCGGCATCGTGGCCGGCACCGGAGGGGAGCCGCAAGGGCTCGTGCCCGCAGGCGGCGATCGCCTCGGCCACGGTGTCGATGACGCCGGCGTCGAGCGTGATCGCCGGGTTCTCCTGGTAGGTCTCCACATCGAGGCCGACGCGGCGGCGGGAGGCAATCTCCCGGAGCCTCGCCAGGAGCGTCTTGGCCGCGCGGCGGCGCACGCCGTCGTCCGGGCTGCGCATGTCGATGGTGAACTCCACGCTGCCGGGGATCACGTTGGCGGCGCCGGGCAGGGCCTTGATGCGGCCCACCGTGGCGACCAGGTCGGGTGTCGACATCGCCAGCGTCTCGATGGTGAGGAGCATCTCGGCAGTGGCCGAGAGCGCGTCGCGCCGCGACACCATCGGCACGGTGCCGGCGTGGCCGGCAAACCCCGTGACTGTCACGCGGAAGCGCACCGAGCCGTTGATGGCCGTCACCGCCCCCAGCGCCAGGCCCTTCTCCTCCAGCACCGGCCCCTGCTCGATGTGCAGCTCCAGGTAGGCGGCGATCTCGCCCCTCTTGCGGGCACAGGCGCGCAGGGCCTTGGCATCGCCGCCCGCCACCGCCAGCGCCCGGCGCACGCTGATGCCGTCTGCGTCCCTCATGTCGAGCAGGGCGGGCCTGGCGGCGCCCGTGAGCGCCGAGGAGGTGAGGATGTGGGTGGGGAAGCGGGAGCCCTCCTCCTCGCCGAAGGCCGCGACCTCGACGGCGTGCTCGAGGCGCTCGCCCGAGCGTGCCAGCTCCGCCACCACCGCGATGGCCGCCAGCACGCCCAGCGCGCCGTCGTACTTGCCGGCGTCGATGACGGTGTCGATGTGCGAGCCCAGCATGATGGCGGGGGCACCGCCCGCGCGCCCCTCGTAGCGGCCGAACAGGCTGCAGAGCGGATCGGTGCGCACGCGCATGCCGGCCTCGGCCATCCACGCCTCGACCCGGGCCTTGGCGGCCAGGTGCGCCGGGCTCAAGTAGCGGCGCGTAAGCTGACCCGGCACCTCGGTGATGCCGGCGAGCTCGTCGAGCCGCGCCATCAGCGCCGGCCCGAAGCGCAGCGGCGCGGCCGCGGCCTTAGACCGCCGGCCGCCCGATCTGCCTCGCGTGGCCGCCATGTGCCGAATGCCTGCGCTCAGCCGGCCACCGGCAGCGACCAGGGCAACTCCTCGTAGCCCGGCGCATAGAGCCGGTTGGTCTGCTCGGGATTGCGGTTGACGAGCGGGCGGGCATACATCGGGTGGCGCATGCTGCGCACCTCGTGCTCGATCTTGAACAGCGCCTTGCCCGTGCGCGGATCGACGATGTCCACGAAGCGGTACTGATGCTGGTCGCTCTCCTCGGTGACGAGGCCGCGCTCCAGGAGCCGCCGGTAGGGACCGGAGAAATCGGCGAGATAGACGGCAACGTGGTGCCCGTCGAACTCGGGGGCCGGTGCCGCGGTCTCCCGGAAGATCAGGTACTGCCCGGGGCCGACGCTGGCGCGCGCGATTCGCCCATCCCCGTCGTCGAGCGCCTGTGCCGCCGTGCCCAGCACCTCGCGGTAGAAGCGGGCGATGCCGTCGGCGGTCTCGCGCGGCACCTCGAGCTCGACGTAGGGCATGCCGAGCATCATCTGCCCGAAGCGCGGGCCCGGCGCATAGCAGCGCATGCGGTTGCCCCACGGACAGGTCACCTCGACGAAGTCGTTGCGCTCGGTGAAGGAAAAGCGCGTGCCCTCGAGCGGCTTGGCCACCGCAGCGAGACGGCGCAGCAGCGAGGCGCGGTTGGGAATGACGAGGCCGGTATGGCCGCGCAACAGCTGGGGTCCACCGGCCGGCAGGTGGAACTGGCTGCGGCCGACGTTGATCCACATGTTGGTGACGCTCGTCATCAGGTAGGGGTCGCGGGTGAGGCCGAGGCCCGTCACGTAGAACAGGGTGGCGAGCTGCTGGTCAGGCACGCGCGTGTTGACGTGCTCGAGGGCCACGACGTTGCCGATGTCCTCCACGGTGCGATCGAATTGGGTCACGGGCGTGCTCCCGAAAGTCTGCCTCGTCTGTGCTCATGCTAGCCCACCGCCGCCGCGCCCGCCACACGCAGCCGCGCATGCCGGCCGTGCTTCCATGGGCCCGGCAAGCTGCCGGCGTTCGGCTAAGGTCGGGAGCGCGACCATGGGCCCCTTGCAGCCGGGGCCGTCCCTGGGGTCTGATGGCCTCAGATCAGAAGACGGACGAGCATCATGAGCGAGAAGCGCCGGACGGCCCGGCTGGCGGTCGATATCGGGGGCACCTTCACCGACATCGTCCTTCTCTCCGGCGAGCGCCGGTGGGTGGCCAAGCTGCTCACCACGCCGAGGGCCCCGGAGGTGGCCGTGATCGAGGGGGCACGCGGGGTGCTGGAGGCGGCCAGCCTCGGCTTTTCCGACGTGGGCCTCTTCGTGCACGGCACCACGCTCGCCACCAACGCCATCATCGAGCGCAAGGGGGCGAGGACCGCGCTGATCGCCACCGACGGCTTCCGCGACGTGATCGAGATCGCCGACGAGGGCCGTTTCGACCAGTACGACATCAACATCGTCAAGCCCGTGCCGCTGGTGCCGCGCGAGCTCAGATTCACGGTGCCGGAGCGCATGGACGTGCACGGTGCCGTCCGCCTGCCTCTCGACGAGTCGGCCGTGCGGGCGGTGGCGCGGCGCCTCGCTGAGCTCGACATCGAGGCGGTCGCCGTGGCGCTGATCCACGCCTATGCCAACCCGGCGCACGAGGAGCGCATCGGCGCCATCCTGGCCGAGCTGTGTCCGCGCATCAGCGTGACGCTGTCGTCGCAGGCCTGCCCCGAGGCGCGCGAGTACGAGCGCACCTCGACGGCGATCGCCAACGCCTACGTGCAGCCGCTGATGGCGGGCTACCTGCGCCGGCTCGAGCGCGAGATGGGCAAGCTCGGGCTCGCGAGCCCCATCCACCTGATGACCTCGGGCGGCAGCCTGGCCAGCCTGGAGACGGCGGCCCGCTTCCCCGTGCGCCTCGTCGAGTCGGGGCCCGCCGGCGGCGCCATTTTGGCCGGCCACATCGCGCTTGCGCGGGGCGAGCGGCGCATCCTGTCCTTCGACATGGGCGGCACCACCGCCAAGATCTGCCTCATCGACGACGGCGAGCCGCTCAAGGCGCGCACCTTCGAGGTCGACCGCCAGTCGCGCTTCAAGAAGGGCAGCGGCACGCCGGTGCGCATCCCCATCATCGAGATGGTGGAGATCGGTGCCGGCGGCGGCTCGATCGCCCGCGTCGACGCCCTGCAGCGCATCCTGGTCGGCCCCGACAGCGCCGGCGCCGAGCCCGGCCCCGCCTGCTACGGCCGCGGTGGCACCGAGCCCACCGTCACCGATGCCGACCTCGCCATCGGCAAGATCGATCCTTCCCGTTTCGCCGGGGGCAAGATCGCCGTCGATCCCGCCAAGGCGGAGGCGGCCCTCGCCGCCGGCATCGGCGCCAAGCTCTCCGGCATGGAGCCCGAGCGCGCCGCCGTGGCGGTGGCCGAGATCGTCGACGAGAACATGGCCAATGCCGCACGCGTGCACGCGGTGGAGCGCGGCGTGGCGCTGTCCGACCGCACGCTCGTCGCCTTCGGCGGGGCGGCGCCGCTGCACGCAAGCCGCATCGCCGAGAAGCTCGGCATCACCCGCATCATCGTGCCGCCCGATGCCGGCGTGGGTTCCGCCATCGGCTTCCTCGCCGCACCCGCGGCCTACGAGCTCGTGCGCTCGCGCTACATGCGCCTCGACTTGTTCGACGCGGCGGCGGCCACCGCGCTCATCGAGGCCATGGAACGCGAGGCCGTGGCGCATGCAAGTGCTGCCGCCGGCGACAGACCGGTGTCGTCGCGGCGCTCGGCCTTCATGCGCTACGCCGGCCAGGGCCACGAGATCAGCGTGACCTTGCCGGACCGGCCGCTCGAGCCGGGCGACGCCGCCACCTTCCGCCAGGCCTTCGAGGCCGAGTACACGCGCCTCTTCGCCCGCTACATCCCCGGCGCCGTGATCGAGATCATGAGCTGGGTGGTGCTGGCGACGACCGACACCGAGAAGCCGCGGCAGCTGGGCCAGGCCGCGCCAAAGCCGGCACCGGCACCGGCCGGCGAGCGCAGCGTGTTCGACGCCCGGCTCGGGCGGCGCATCGCCGTTCCCGTCTACGAGCGCAGGCGCCTCGCTCCCGGCACAAGCCTGTCCGGCCCCGCCCTGGTGGTCGAGGAAGGCACCTCCACGTACGTGTCGCCGAGCTTCGACCTCGCCGTCGACGCCGGCGATGCGCTGGTGCTGACGGCGAAGACATGAGCTCGGCACCTGATGCCGACGGGGCAGCCAGCTGAGGAATCCACAATGTCCAAGCCCATAGGCGACATCGAGCTGCAGATCATGTGGAACCGGCTGATCGCCGTGGTGGAGGAGCAGGCGCAGACGCTTCTGCGCACCGCCTTCTCGGCCATCGTGCGCGAGGCGG
>DASRDL010000222.1:0-13092 GCA_035652635.1 Hyphomicrobiaceae bacterium
CACGCGCACCAGCGGCGTGGCGTCGCTGCTGCTCTGGATCGCCACCATCAGCGGCACGGCGTCGTTGATGTTGCTGCCGCCGTGCTGCATGTCGAGGGTGACGCTGTCCCAGCCCTGGGCGGCGTAGGTCTCGACCGCATAGGGATCGGGGATGGCGACCCAGCCGCCGACGCAGTTCACCCCCTCGGCGATCTTCTTCTTCAACAGATTGGGTTTCATGGTGTTCCTCTCCTCGAGTGACTCGCGTAGGGGTTCGACCCCTCGTTCAATGAATCTCGTCCTGCTTTGCCAGAGCCTCCTTCAGCTTGGCGACATTGAAGCCCGGCGCGCGCGCCATCTCCAGGATCACGGCCTCCTTGCGGGCGAGCAGATCGCAGGCGGCGGGAATCTTGGGCGCCAGCGCCTCGGGGATGGTGACGGCGCCGTGCCGGTCGGCATGTACGATGTCGCCCGAGCGCACGAGCATGCCGGCCACCCGCACCTCCTTGCTGAAGTCGGCGAGGTGCACGTGCGCATGACTGGGCATGATGGAGCCCGCCAGCGCCTGGAAGCCCGGCGCCCACTGGTCGATGTCGCGGATGCAGCCGTCGGTGACGACGCCGACGAGGCCCAGCCCCTTGTGCACCGCGCTCATCACCTCGCCCCAGAAGGCGCCGAAGCCCACGTCGGCGCCGTCGAGATCCTGGATCACCATGATGCCCGGCTGCGGCTTGTCGGCGATGTACTCGTAGTAGGCGATGCGCTGCGCGCGCTGCGCCTTGGCGTCGAGCTCGTGCGGGTGCGTGGTGCGGATGGTCGCCGTCTTGGCGTAGCCGACGACGGGGGGCAGCTGCGGGAACGGGCATACCAGCGGCTTGTTGGTGAAGCCCGTGAGCCGCCGCGCCGGATCGACGATCTCGAGCGCATTGCAGATGGTGGGCGTGTCGTAGCTCTTGAGCTTCTCCAGCAACGCAGCGTCGATCACGAAACAATCTCCTCGGGTCAAGTCTCTCTCTCCCCATTCCGAAGGGGAATGGGGAGAGAATCTCACGTTGCTCCCACGGCCTGGATGCGGCGCTCGTCGACGCCCACCTCGCGGGCGGCGGCGACGATGGCGGCCCAGGTGTCGTCGGGCAGCGGGATGCCGTTGCGCTCGCGCTCGGCGCGCGTGCGCGCCTCGGGCTCGCCGGGGGTGAGCACCTCGCCGCCGGGAACGGCCGGCTTGGCGCTCTTGAAGTAGGCGATGTAGCGGGCGACGTCGGCCGGGAACAGCCCGTCGGGGTCTACCACGGCGGGGTCGACATAGAACGACAGCATGCCGTTGCCGCCGAAGGTGCCGCGGCCCTGGCCGGTGGCCTTCATGCCGGTGAGCGAGCCGCCGAGCAGCTCGCAGACGAGGGCGAGACCCGAGCCCTTGTGCTCGCCGAAGGCGCGAATGGCGCCGGTGCCTTTGCCGGCGGTGCGCAGGCTGGTGGCGGTGTACTCGCCGTAGAGCACGCGCGGGTCGCCGCTCAGCTTGCCGTCGAGGGTGATCAGCGCATCGTCGGGCAGCTTCTTGCCGCCCTGGCTCGCCACCATCACCTTGCCCTCGGCCACCACCGAGGTGGCGAAGTCGAGCACGACCGGCGGCGCATCGGGCCTCGGCACGCCGACGCAGAAGGGCGCGGTCGAGAGGCGCCGCTCGGTGCCGCCGAAGGGGGCCACCAGCACGCTGCCCGAGGCGTTGACGAAGTGCACCGAGACGAGCCCCGCCGCCGCCGCCATCTCGGCCCAATCGCCGACGCGGCCGATGTGGCCGGCGTTCCTCAGGGCCACCATGGAGAGGCCCATGGCCTTGCACTTGTCGATGCCGATGGTCACCGCCTGGGGCGCCACGGTCTGGCCGAAGCCGTGCAACCCGTCGACGACCGCCAGCACCGGCGTCTCGGTCACCACCTTCACCTTACGGTCGGGATGCACGACGCCGTCGCGCTTCCACTGCAGGTAGCGCGGCACGCGGGCCACGCCGTGGCTGTCGTGGCCAGTGAGGTTGGCGGAAACGAGGTACTTGCCGATGCGCTCGGCCTCCGCAGCGGAGCATCCGGCCTTGGCAAACATCTCCGCTACCAGCGCGGCCAGCGGGCCGGACTTGATCGTCACCATCTAGGCAGGTTCCTCCCTGGGCTTCAGTGTTTGCGGGCCACCTTAGAGCAGGCCCCGGCGCAAGTCATGCGGCGGCATGTGCGAGGCTCCGTCGCGAGCGGGCGATCAGCCATGCAGCAGCGCCACCCCCGCCGGCAGCCGCCTCTGGCATTCGCCGGCGAGCGGAGGCAAGATGGCGCCGGCGAGGAGGCCGGCGGCAATGAGCGAGCCAAAGCGGAAGAACGTGACGCGCAAGGGTGCGGGCGGGCGCGCCGTCCACGATGTCGGCGGGCTCGCCTTCGGGCCCATCGACCGCACCGAGCACGACTTGGCCCTGTGGGAGAAGCGCACCGATGCGATGCTGATCCTGCTCAGAGACAACAAGCGGCGCGTGCTGTCGGTCGACGCCCACCGGCGCATGATCGAGAGCTACGGGGAGCAGGAGTACGACCGCACCACCTATTACGAGAAGTGGATCCGCTCGATCCGCAACCTGCTGGTCGAGCAGGAGGTGCTCACCCGCGAGGAGATCGAGGCCAAGATGGCGCAGGTGCGCGCGCGCCACGAGAAGGCCGGCCGCAAGGCCAGGAAGGAGACGGTGCCGTGGTGAGACGGGGTGGCGAGGCGCATGGCACGAGGGTGCCGTCGGCGGCCTTCGCGACCGGCGACGCCGTGCGCGTGTCCCAGCGGGCGGTGCTCGGGCACTGCCGCACACCCTTCTACCTGCGCGGCAAGCGCGGCGTGATCGCCGGCGTGCACGGCAGGTTCCGCAATCCCGAGCAGCTCGCCTATCACAAGCCGGGGCTGCCAGCGCCGGTGCTCTACAAGGTGCGCTTCGATCAGGCCGAGCTGTGGCCGGGCTACCGGGGCGCAGCCGGCGATTTTCTCGAGGCCGACATCTACGAGCACTGGCTGGAGCCCGTGGAGTGAGTAGTGAGTAGTGCGTGGCAACTGCCCTGCTCGTCGCTCTACTGGGGCTACTCGTCATTCACTGGGAGGCGAAGCAAATGCATGACGATCACGACCACGGGCACGAGCATCAGGGCCACGCTCATGGGCATGCCGCCCACCACGGGCCCTTCCAGAAGGATCACGACGCGGGCCCCGTCGGCGCCTACGAGGTGCTCGAGGAGGCGGTGCGCGAGCTCTTGATCGAGAAGGGCGTGCTGACGGCCAAGGAGATCGCCGACCAGATCGACCTGATGGACAGCCGCACGCCGGCGCTGGGCGCCAAGGTGGTGGCCCGCGCCTGGACCGATGCTGCCTTCAAGCGGCGCCTGCTCGAGAACACGCGCGCGGCGCTGGCCGAGCTCGGCATCGACATCGGCACGCTCGCCGAGTTCCGCACCGTGGAGAACACTCCCAAGGTGCACAACATGGTCGTGTGCACGCTGTGCTCCTGCTATCCCAAGATGCTGCTCGGCATCCCGCCGGCCTGGTACAAGAGCCTCGCCTACCGCTCGCGCACGGTGGTGGACCCGCGCGGAGTGCTGGCCGAATTCGGCGTCGAGCTGCCCGACGGCGTGGAGGTCCGCGTGCACGATTCCACCGCCGACCTGCGCTACATCGTGCTGCCCATGCGTCCAAAGGGCACGCAGGGCTGGAGCGAGGAGCAGCTCGCCGCTCTCGTCACGCGCGACAGCATGATCGGCACTGCCATCCCCAAAGTGCCCGCCAAGGCTCCTGCCTCAGCCCGCAAGCGCCGCGCCGCCTGAGCACCGCGCGCTTGTCATGCCGGAATTTCGCGTCAGCGAAATCTCCGGCACCCAGGGCGGCAGAAGCATGACCGGACGAGTTGTGGCCCTGGGTCCCGGCTCTCGAGCTGACGCCCGAGGCCGGGATGACAGCAACCTGCGTCAGCGGGCGGCTGCCGCGGGGCAATGCGCGCGCAGGAAGGTGCGGATGTGGCGCACCGCCAGCGGGATGCGGTCCTTGGGCTCCTTCCAGGGGTAGAGGCTCACTTGCGCGTTCGGCGCCATCAGCGCCGACTCCATGGCCACAGCATAGGGGTGAGCGGGAATGTCGTCCGGCAGGACCAGGATGGGAGTCTGGCAGCCGCGCACGAAGTCGCGCGTCACGGTGAGGACGAAATCGGCGCGGGCGCGGTACATGTTGGTGAGGAAGGCATCGACCATGTCCATCGAAATGTCGGGCCGGCGGGCGCACAGGGCCGGGCCCCAGCCCTTGATGTTGTTCTGATAGAAGAGGTCGGGCATTTCGGGTCGGAAGCCGCTGGGCTGGGCCAGAACGGCAGCGACGATGCGCCCGGGCGCGCGGCGCAACAGGTTCCAGATGAAGGGACCGCCGATGCAGAAGCCCATCACCAGGAACCTGTCGATCTTCAAGTGGTCCATGAGGGCCAGCTGGTCGTCGGTGTGGGCGTCCCACGGTCGCTCGACCTCGAGGGGACCCGAGGACCGCCCGCCGTTGGCGTTGCGCAGGTCCATGGCGATGCAGCGATACTCGCCCCTGAACTCCTCCATCGGGTCGAAGGGTGCGCTGCCGGTGAAGAAGGAGAGGGTCGAATTGAGCCCGCCGCCGGGGATGATGAGCAGCGGAA
Organism: Hyphomicrobiaceae bacterium; assembly: GCA_035652635.1. Classification (GTDB taxonomy): domain Bacteria; phylum Pseudomonadota; class Alphaproteobacteria; order Rhizobiales; family Hyphomicrobiaceae; genus AWTP1-13. The sequence continues at coordinate 4,661 of DASRDL010000222.1, forward strand.
AGCCTGAGCCGGCCTCCTCGTAGTGTATGCAGACGCGGCCCTTGTCGTAGAACGGCATGGCGCTTCCTCCTCCCTCCCCGAGTTGCCCGGGCGGGGCGCTTGCGCCGCCCTCGTCAGCCGAGCCCCAGGCCGTCAACCAGCCGGCGCAGGCCGTGCACGGAGCGGCGGGTGGTGGCGGCCGGCTCGGTGGGGGCATGCGTCTCGATGGTCAGCGTCAGGGGTGCATCGTGCGCGGGCAGCGTCTCCGCCAGCAGGCGCGAGAAGGGAATGTCGCCTTCGCCCACCGCGACGAAACGCCGGGCCGCATCGCTGTAGTCCTTGAAGTGCAGGATGTCGGTGAAGGGCAGCAGCCGTGCCAGATCGGCGGCCGACGGCGGCATGCTCCGGCGGTAGGCGTTGGCAATGTCGGGCAGCGCCCGCAGGCGCGGGTGCCGATAGGCCGTCACCAGCTCCTCGAGCCGTGCAAAGCCGGCGATGTTGCACACGCCCTCGTTCTCGACGTGCAGCCTCATGTCGAATTTCTCGGCCAGCGCCAGCAGGTCGTCGAGGGCGGCGCGCAGGTCGTCGAGCCGGTAGTCCTCGTAGGCCAGATAGCTGAAGATGCGCACGTTGCGTGCGCCCAGGAGCTCAGCTGCGGCGAAGGCCTGCGCATAGACGGCGGCCGGCGCCCGATCGCCGAGCTCGAAGCCGAACTGGTCGCCCTTGGCCTGGGACGCCTTGCCGGGTGGGCTCCACTTGAGGAGCGGCGTGCAGATGCACGACACGGTGAGGCCGGCGGCGCGTACGCGCTGTGCCGCCGCCGCCAGCTCGGCGCGCGACAGGTCCAGCACGTTGCGGCCGTCGATGACGCGCAGATCGACCACCCCGATGCCCTCCGCGCGGGCGAAGGCGATCCCTTCCTCGAGGGATGGCGACACCTCGTCGGTGATCAGGCTCAACGTCAGTTGCGAGCGGCGCATGGGCCCTCCCGGAACAAAGGACACAGAACGCGAGCCCAGGACGCACGAGCCATCAAGGCGCCAACGGGCTCAGCGTACTTGCCTCGGTCACACCACGTGCCTGCGCCTTGGGCAGGCCGGTACCGAACTGCCACAACTCGTCGATCAGCTGCAGAATCGAGGCCTCGCGCGTGCGGATGTCGGCCGGTTTCCACTGGGTGCGGTCGCGCAGGTCCTCGTTGATGGCGGGGATGGGCGCACCGCGCGTGTTGAAATAGACCTGCAGCTTGCGGGCGAAGTCGTGATTGCCGGCCTTGTCGTTCTGCGCCTTGGTCACGAGAACGAGGTTGCCGAGCGACTCCGTGCACAGCTCGCGCTCCTCCGGGTCGGGGAACGTCTCGCGCCACTCGCAGTTCGGTCGCAGCGTCCGCGGCAGCACGTGCTCGACCGTCATGTCGCTCGGCAGCGATCGCGACTGCGGCTTGCCGGCGCGGACGTCGCTCAGCCTCAGCAGGATGTGCTTGGCCGCCGAGGCGTTGCGCACGTGCAGGTCGCGCAGGTTGTGCTGGATGGCGCGCAGGTCGTGGCGCGAGAACTCGAGCGGACTGTCGGGGCCGTCGAGGTCGCCGCCCTCCCTGATCGCGGCCACCACCGCGCCGAAGCGGCGCGTGCGCTTGGAGCCGCCGATGCCGAGGATGCGCATGCCGATGGCCAGGCGATCCAGCCGCGCCAGGAAGCGCTCGAGCGACTCGGCATCCTCACCCCGGCTCAGCCACCACAGCATGGCCGGGGGGAGCCAGTCGGAGAAGGAATGCCAGGCCAGGTAGCGCAAGTGCTCGGCGATGCGTGCCGAGTGGGGCGAGCCCGCGTGGCGGGCGTTACGGATGTCGTCGAGGATGCCGGCCGCGGGGCGCAGGATGCGCTCGATGAAGACGTCCACCCCGCCGTTCGCGTGGGCGATCTCCGTGACGCCCGTGATCACCTGCCCGCCGAGGCGGCCGTACATGGAGCGGATATGGCTGAAGAGGCTCTCGAAGTCTCCGGCGAGCCGCGCTTCGGCCTCCTTCCAGATTTCCAGGCAGCGCGGGGCTGCGGCCGACGGCACCCTGCCGAGCAGGAGGGCCTTGAGGATGTCGTTGCGCGCCAGCGGCTTGCCCGCCGTATTGAGCACCGTGAAGGTGCGATGGGCACGGTCGATGTCGGTCGTGGCCACCGTCACTACGCAGCAGTGGTCGAGCAGGTAGTCGACGAGCCGCGCGCGTTCGCCGGCGTTGCGCTCCTTGAGCGCGGCGATGAGGTCGTTGCGCACGTCCAGGATGCGCTGCTCGGGCGGCAACAGCCCCTCCCTGGTCGGGTTGCGGCGCGTGGCGCCGGGCTCGCGGACGTGCGCACGGAAGAACTCTTCCTCCGGCGCCCTCAGCGACAGCCGCGGACGGGCGCTGCTGCCTTGGCCCATCTGGATCGCCGGCCGCAGGCGTTCGTCGATCGGGCCGTCCAGGTCGCCGTCGAGGTCGCGCAGCACGCAAAACAGGATGGTGAGCGTGGTCAGCCGCTGGAGGCCGTCCACCACCTCCAGCACGCGCGGCGGACGCTGGCGCGGCCAGGGCAGCCGTGACGGAGCACCGTCGCGATCGATGAACAGCATGGTGCCGAGGAAGTAGTCGCCGGAGCCCCTCACCTCGTTCTCCGCCAGCGCCTCCATGACGTCGGCCAGGAGCTGCCTGGCCTCGCGCTCGCTCCAGGCAAAGGGGCGCTGATAGGCGGGAGCTTCGATCACATGGGGATGGGCGAGAAGCTGCCCAACGTGCATAATCTGGGCGGTGAACTCTGGCATGACCCTAATACTCTCGGGCGACCCCTCACTCCCGGATTGAGTGCACGACTCGAATCGCCCATGCAACACAACATCGTGCTTGCCTCGGGCGCGCGTTTGTGCTGCGCGCTGTTCCGGCCACCCGACCGCGCCATGCCGCGCTGAGCGCCCCATGCTCGATGCCATCTACATGCTTGCCCGGCCCCTGCTGCACGCCCTCGATCCCGAGCGGGCGCACGAGCTCACGCTGCGCTCGCTGGAGGCCGGCATCCACCCGCGCGCCGGGGCCGACGACGCACGGCTGGGAGTGAGCGCGTGGGGTCTGGCGTTTCCCAACCCGGTCGGCATGGCGGCAGGCTTCGACAAGGATGCGCGCGTCGTCTCGGGCGTGCTCGCCATGGGGCTCGGCTTCGCCGAGGTCGGCACCGTCACGCCACGGGCGCAGCCCGGCAACCCGCGCCCGCGCATCTTCCGGCTGGCCGGCGACGGCGCGCTCATCAACCGGCTGGGCTTCAACAATGGCGGGCACGCCGCGGCGCTCGAGCGGCTTGCGGCTCGGCGCGGCGGCGGCATCGTCGGCGTCAACGTGGGCGCCAACAAGGACGCCGCCGACCGCATCGCCGACTACGTTGCGGGCATCCGCTGCTTCTACGACGTGGCGAGCTACTTCACGGTCAACATCTCCTCGCCCAACACGCCGGGGCTGCGCGACCTGCAGGCACCGGCCGCCCTCGATGATCTTCTGGCGCGCGTGCTGGCGGCGCGCGCCGAGCTGGTGACGGCCGGCAAGCCGCGCCGGCCCGTCATCGTCAAGCTCGCTCCGGATATCGCCGAGGCCGATCTAGCGCCGATCGTGCACGTCCTGATCGCGCGCGGCGCGGACGGCATCGCCGTCTCCAACACCACGCTGGCGCGCACCGGCGTGAGCGATCAGGCGCTGGCCAAGGAGGCCGGCGGCGTCTCGGGGCGGCCGCTGTTTGTCCGCTCCACCGTGATGCTGGCGCGCGTGTGGCGGCTGACCGAGGGCCGCATTCCCCTCGTCGGCATCGGCGGCATCGACTCCGGTGCGGCGGCCATCGCCAAGATCGAGGCCGGAGCCACGCTCCTGCAGCTCTACACCGGGCTGGTGTTCGAAGGGCCCGGCCTCATCGCCCGCATCAAGCGCGACCTCGTGCGCTACCTCGAGGAGCGCAAGCTCGCCCGCATCGGCGAGGCTACCGGCTGCCGCGCCGCGGACTGGGCGCAGCGCCCGCTCGAGGGCTGAGGCCCCGCCTCTGCCGCCAGCGCCGATCCCCCGGCGCCTGCACGATCATCGGCCGCGTTGTCCCCGCGCCCGGCCTGGCGCCTTCCGCCACGGCTGCTGCCGTCGTCAGCGCACAGCATTTTTGCGTTCTGCCCATTGACTCCCGTAAAATCCCATGTCATCCCATCATTGCCCATGATGCTTCGCGACCGTCGTGGTTCGTCGGAGCCGAGGGAGGGCGCTGCGTCGGTCTGTTGCGAGTTGAGGCGAGGCTCGAGCAAGGGATGGACCGCTTTGTCTCGACGTTCACCAACAAGATCGACGCCAAGGGCCGCGTCTCGGTGCCTGCCACCTTCCGCGCCGTGCTGGAGCGCGACGGCTACACCGAGGGAACACCGGGCGGCATCTACTGCTACCCCTCGCTCGATGCTCCGGCCCTCGATGCAGGCGGCCAGAGCCTTGCGAAAAAGATCGATGGGCTTCTCGAAGGCCTGCCGGACTATTCGGACGAGCGGGACGAGCTGTCTGTCGCGCTCTATGGTGACGTGCAGATCCTCGTCGTCGATCAGGACGGACGCATCGTGCTTCCTGAGCCGCTTCGCACCCACGCCGCTCTATCGACCCACGTCACCTTCGTCGGCCTCGGCGCCAAGTTCCAGATGTGGGAGCCGGCCCGCTTCGAAGAGCGGCGCGCGCGTGCCCGCGAAAAGGTCCATCAGCACCGCAAACTGTTCGGCGCGGGGAGCCGCTCCTCGGGGGAGGGCGGCACGGGAGGAGCACGGGAATAATGGCGAGGCGAGGCGCACGGCCGGCCGACGGTGCGCTGAGAGGGACCGCGCGCCATGTTCCCGTGCTGCTTCCCCAGATGCTGCAGGCGCTCTGTCCCAGGGATGGCGAAGCCTACATTGACGCCACGTTCGGAGCGGGCGGCTACAGCGAGGCCATCCTGGCAGCGGCGCCGGGCGCGCGCGTGCTGGGCCTCGACCGCGATCCCGCCGCCGTCGCCGCCGGCCGGGCGCTCGAGGAGCGTTATCCGGGTCGCTTGAAGGTGATCGAGGGCCGCTTCGGCGCGCTCGACCGGCTGGCCGAGGCCGCAGGCTTCGTGCCCGGCCACGGCGTAGTGCTCGACGTCGGCGTTTCCTCCATGCAGCTCGACGATCCCGAGCGCGGGTTCTCCTTCCAAGGCGACGGTCCGCTCGACATGCGCATGGCGCCCGTCGGCCCCACGGCCGCCGACATCGTCAACACGGCCGGCGAGACGCTGCTCGCCGACATCCTGTTCCATTTGGGCGAGGAACGCAGCGCCAGGGCGATCGCGCGCGCCATCGTGGCGCAGCGGCGCGAGCGGCCGTTCTCGCGCACCTCGGAGCTGGCGGGGCTCGCCGCCCGCGTGTTGGGGCGCGAGAAGATCGCCGGGCGCCATGCGGCGACGCGCACGTTCCAGGCGCTGCGCATCTACATCAACGACGAGCTCGGCGAGCTCGCCAGCGCCCTGCGCGCGGCCGAGCGCATCCTGGCGCCGGGCGGACGCCTCGTCACCGTGACCTTCCACTCGCTGGAGGATCGCATCGTCAAGCACTTCCTGAGGGAGCGGACACGGCAGGAGGAGCACGGCTCGCGCCATCTGCCACCGGCCGAGAGCCCGCGGCCGTTGCCGAGTTTCCGCTTCGTTAACCATCGCCAGGTAAGCCCAACGGCTGCAGAGGTCGCCGCCAATCCGCGGGCCCGGTCGGCGCGGCTGAGAGCTGCGGTGCGCACCGATGCCGCGGCCTGGGGCGAGGCCGCCGGCGACCTGGACGTTCCGCGCCTCGGCAGGGCGCCGTGAGAATGAAGCGACGGGTTGCGTCATGCTTCGCAGGCTCAATGCGCTGATGCTGCTGGCTGCGCTGGTTGCGGCCTTCGCGCTCTACAGCGTCAAATACGACACGCGCCGGCTCGAGGCGCGCGTCGAGGCGCAGGAGCGGGCGCTCGAGAAGGCGCAGGCCGACGTGACCATCCTGACGGCCGAGCGGACATACCTGGCGCGCCCGGAGCGCCTGGAGCCGCTGGCCCGGCTGATCGGCATGGTACCCATCGCCTCCACGCAGTACTTGCGCCTCGGCGGCAGCGATACGCCGCCCGGCGATGGCGCGGCCGATGCCGCCGAAAGGCGCGCCGGCCACGCCCAGCCGCGGCTGCGGTGGCCGCAGGACACGGCCAGGTGAGCCATGGCGACCGTGCAGGCGCTGACGCTCGGCCCCGCCTCGCCCCTCGACGCGGAGCGGCAGCTGCGCCGGCGCACGCTCGCCGTGTTCTGCGCCCTGCTCCTCGCCTTCGCTGCGATCGCCGGGCAGCTGGTGCGGCTCGCGCTCAAGGGCGGCGCCGAGGTGCGGATCACGCTCGCCGAGCCCCTGGCGCGGAGCTGGTCTCGGCCGGACATCGTCGACCGGCACGGCCGGCTCCTGGCAACCGACGTCGCCGTGCACTCGCTCTATGCCGACCCGGCGCTCGTCAGCGACCTCGACGAGACGGTGGAGAAGCTCGCCGCCGCGCTTCCGGGGCGTGATCTCGCCGACCTGCGCAAGGCGCTCGGCGACAGGAGCCGGCGCTTCGTGTGGATCGCGCGGGGCTTGAGCCCGCGCCAGGCGCAGCGTGTGCACGCCCTGGGCCTGCCGGGCCTCTACTTCCGCACCGAGCTTCGGCGCGTCTATCCGCTGGGGGCGCTCACGGGGCATCTCGTCGGCACCGTCAACACCGACAACAGGGGGCTGGCCGGCCTCGAGCGCATGCTCGACGAGACCGGCCGCGTCGAGGCCGTGCAGGGGCCCGCGCGCCAGTCCAAGCCTGCCTTGCGCCTGTCGCTCGACGCCGGCGTGCAGCACGCGCTGACCGACGAGCTGAAGCAGGCGGCGGTGCGGTATGGGGCACCGGCGGCGGCGGGGCTGGTGCTGGATGCGGCCTCCGGCGAGCTGCTTGCCGGCGCGTCCCTGCCCCAGGTCGACCCGCTGCGGCCGGCGGAGTGGCTCGATCCCGCGCGTGCCGACCGCCTGTCGGGCGGGACTTTCGAGCTCGGCTCCATCTTCAAGGCTGTCACCGTCGCCATGGCGCTCGAAGCGGGCATTGCCGACCTCGACAGGGTCTTGGACGTGCGCCAGCCGCTGGTGGCGGGCAACTACACCATCAAGGACCCCTATCCACAGGGGCGTCCCTTGAGCGTGCGCGAGATCTTCCTGCATTCCTCCAACGTCGGCGCCGGCATGCTGGCGCTCGAGGCCGGCGCGGATCGGCAGCGGGCCTTCCTGGCGCGCCTGGGGCTGCTCGAGCCCATGCGCACCGAGGCCGGGCCGGTGGCGCCGCCGCAGCTGCCGAAGAGCTGGGGAAGGATCGAAACCATCACCATCGGCTACGGTCACGGTCTGGCCGTGGCGCCGCTCCAGTTCGCTGCGGCGGTGGCGGCTCTCGTCAACGGCGGCACGCGCGTGGTGCCCACGCTGCTGGCGACGGACGGCGAGGAGAGCCTCCACAGGCAAGAACGCCTCGTCTCGCCGGAGACCAGCGCGCGGCTGCGCGAGATCATGCGCCTCAACGTCACCAATGCCGGCGGCACCGGCCGCCACGCCGACGCGCAGGGATATCGTGTCGGCGGCAAGACCGGCACGGCCGAGATGCCCGGCCACGGCGGCTATCGCGAGAAGGCGGTGATCTCCTCCTTCGTCGGCGCCTTTCCCATGGATGCGCCGAAGTACGTGGTGCTGGTGTCGCTGTTCGAGCCGCAGACCGGGGAGGGTGGCGCCGGTCACATCACCGCCGGGGTGAACGCCGCACCCGCCACGGCGCGAATCGTTCAGCGCATCGCGCCGCTGCTCGGCGTGCTGCCGCGGCCCCTCGGTGCGACGGGCGCCGAGGGCGCGTTTGACGCCCCACGCCCGGCACAATAAGAAGCCATTTTGCGCAGGCCGGGTCGAGCGCAGCGCAGGCCCGGGCCGGCAACGGCAACCGGGGGATCGTGTCGGGTCGTCGCTCTGCTCGGCCCGGCCAACAGGGGCAGGAAGCGAAGCGCGGCTCGCATCCGGCCCGACGAGAACGGCGACGAGGGGCAATGAAGCTCCACTCCCTGATCGGTCCGGAGATTGCGGCTCCCGCGGCCGCCGGCGAGGTCGAGATCGCGGGCATCACCGCCGACAGCCGCCAGGTGCAGCCGGGCTGGCTCTTTGCCGCCGTCGCGGGCTCCAAGCAGGACGGCGCCAGATTCGTGCCGGAGGCCGTCGCCAGAGGTGCCGCCGCGGTGCTCGCCGGCGACGGCGTGGCGGCTGCCGTCCCCGCCGGCGTCGCCGTGCTCAGAGCCGCCGAGCCGCGGCGCGCGCTGGCGCTCGTTGCGGCACGCTTCCATGCCGAGCAGCCGGGCACCGTCGTCGCCGTCACCGGCACCAGCGGCAAGACGTCGGTGGCCGACTTCACC